>NZ_LAJY01000203.1 GCF_000963705.1 Elstera litoralis
CGAGCCGCGAATCAGGCGGTCATAGGCAATGACCTTAATGCCGCTATCGGCAGCTTGCTTCAGGGCCGAGGTTAGGGTCGTGCCGTCGATGGCGGCGATCACCAGAACCTTCACCTTCTTGGTAATCATATTCTCAATCTGCGCGAGCTGATTGGGAATATCGTCTTCAGCATACTGAAGATCGGTCTTATAGCCGCGCTCTTGGAAGGTTTTGACCATGCTGGCCCCGTCGGAAATCCAGCGGGCCGACGATTTGGTCGGCATGGAAATGCCGATCAGGCCCTTATCTTGGGCGCTTGCCGAAGCGGCAAAGGCCATCACGCCGACCGCGACTGCGGCGACTAGGTTTTTGAACGCTGCCATGTTTCTCTCCCGAACATATTGATTAATCGAGTTTTTATTTGAACTCAAAAACCCGAAGGCTACTCAGTTTGCACTCCCGGCAGTCACCCCACTGCCGGTCGATGCCGGAGTTTCGGGCCGCGTCTTACGGCGTTTCCGCAATCCTCAGACCAATTCCCCGTTACGGCAGACGGTCGAATTTTTTTGATATAATTGTCAAATACGTATTAGCGCAGTTAACATATCGTATCTGGTATATCGAAAAGCCCCCCACGAGAGAACCCACCGTGACCGAAACCCCCTGGAGCGAAGACCCCGCCGACCTGATTGCCGAAGGCACCGCCTCCTTGCTGCGCGCCGGGCTGAAACTCGGGCATTTGCGCCTGATTGTCGCCCTGGACGAGCAGGAGAAAGTCAGTGCAGCGGCGTCTCTCCTGAACATAACACAACCGGCGGCCTCGCGCATGATTGCGGAGATTGAGAGCATTCTCCAAGCACCCCTGTGCGAGCGGTTGCCGCGCGGCGTGATCCTCACCCCCATCGGCAAAGTGCTGGCGCGGCGGGCGCGCTCGGTGTTGCTGGAATTGCGCGAGGCTGAACGGGAGGTGGCGGATTTGCGCGCTGGGCGCGGCGGCTCGGTCTTTCTCGGCGCGGTGACGGCTCCGGCCATTGAACTTGCGGTGCCGGCGATTGCGCGGGCGCGGGCGCTGTACCCGAAAATGGATATTAATATTCAAGTGGATACCAGCACCGTGCTGGTGCGCGAACTTTTGGCCTCGCGGCAGGATTTCATCATTGCGCGCGTACCGGACGATCTCGACCCGCGCCTGTTCCGCACCAAAATGCTGTCGTCGGAGCGCGCCTGCCTCGTGGTCCGGCGCGATCACCCGTTGATCGGGCAAGGCGTGGTGCGGCTGGAGGATCTCACGCAGTTCGACTGGGTGATGCAGCCGAGCGGAACCCTGCTGCGTCGCACGGTGGAGCGCGTCTTCATGGCCCATAACGTGCCGCTGCCGTCGCGGGTGCTGAACACAACCTCGCTGCTGCTCTCAATGGTGCTGGTGGCCGAAACCGACGCGATCACGCCGATTGCTTACGATATGGCGCGCTTCGTAAACCGCCCCGACAAGCTCGGCGGGCGCATCGATATTCTACCGCTGCCGGTCGATATTTGGGTGGAACCCTATAGTCTGATTACAGTGCGCGACCGGGGCCTGTCGCCCGCCGCCGAGGTGCTTTACCAACTGGTCGAGGAAGAGGCGGCGCGCAGTGCCAGCGCGCCGCCGTGAGCGCTGGATTAAGGCGCGGCTTGGTAGGTCGTCTTCACAGTGGTGTAGAATTCCGCCGCGTACCGGCCTTGCTCGCGCGGGCCGTAGCTGGAGCCTTTGCGACCGCCGAACGGCACGTGATAATCGACGCCCGCCGTCGGCAGGTTAATCATCACCATCCCGGCTTGGGCATGGCGCTTGAAGTGCGTCGCATACTTCAACGAGCTGGTGCAGATGCCCGACGACAGGCCGAACTCGGTATCATTCGCCGCCAGCAACGCCGTTTCGTAATCCTTGACGCGGACCACCGAGGCGACCGGGCCGAAGACTTCTTCGCGGTTGATGCGCATAGTCTGGGCCGTTTCGGTGAAGAGCGCCGGAGACAGGTAATAGCCTTCGGTTTCCCGGTTCAGCCGCTCGCCGCCGCACACCAGCTTGCCGCCTTCTTCGCGGGCGATGTTGATGTAGTTCAGATCCTGTTCAAGCTGCGATTCCGAGGCGACCGGACCCATTTCCGTGCCCGCTTTCAAGGCGTTATCGATCTTGAGGGCTTGTAGCTTTTCTGACAGCGCCGCAACGAACTTATCGTGGATCCCATCGGTGACGATCAGGCGCGACGAGGCGGTGCAGCGCTGGCCGGTGGAGAAGAAGGAGCCGTTCAGCGCGGCATCGACCGCAACAGTCAGATTGGCGTCATCGAGCACAACGAGCGGGTTCTTGCCGCCCATTTCGAGCTGTACTTTCTTGCCCGTGGCAAAGGCCTTCGCGCCAATGCTGCGCCCGGTCGAAACCGAGCCGGTGAAGCTGATGGCGCTGATTTTCGGCGACGACACGATGGCCTCACCGACAACGGAACCGCGCCCCATGATAAGGTTGAACACGCCCTTAGGCAGCCCCGCTTCGTGTAGCAGCCGCGCGATTTCCCACGAACAGCCGGGCACAAGATCGGCGGGCTTCATCACCACGCAGTTGCCGAACGCCAGCGCCGGAGCGATTTTCCAGGCCGGAATGGCGATGGGGAAGTTCCACGGCGCGATGAGGCCGATAACGCCGAGTGGCTCGCGCGTGACATCGATATCAACGCCCGGACGCACCGAACCGACGTGCTGGCCTTCGATGCGCAAGGCTTCGCCCGCAAAGAATTTGAAGATATAGCCGGCGCGCATCGCTTCGCCGATGCCTTCGGCGAGCGGCTTGCCTTCTTCGCGCGACAGCAGGCGACCGAGCGCGTCCTTCTGGGCCAAAATGGCACTGCCG
Source organism: Elstera litoralis (assembly GCF_000963705.1). Taxonomy (GTDB): domain Bacteria; phylum Pseudomonadota; class Alphaproteobacteria; order Elsterales; family Elsteraceae; genus Elstera; species Elstera litoralis. The sequence continues at coordinate 2,868 of NZ_LAJY01000203.1, forward strand.
ACGCTATCGAGAATATCGAAGCGGCGCTGAACGGTGCTGGTCGACCAGGCCGGAAAAGCGTCATGGGCGGCCGTGATGGCGGCTTCCGCCTGGGCGGCGTCGGCTTGGGCATAGCGGCCGACCACATCCGACAGATCGGACGGGTTGATATTATTCTGCGCGCTGGCCCCCAGCACCCATTCGCCATTGATATAATTCGGATATTGATTATCGATCATCGACATAGCGTGATTCCTCGCTGCACAAGATTAGTTTAGGCCCCAGGCGAGCGCCGGGGACCGGAAAGCCAAATCGAACGTCGCCCATGGGGTGAGCTAGGCGCAGCCAAATCGCGCGCATGCTGCAAAACCGCAACCCCGAAGGCAAGTCCCCATGCGGCATAGCACCCGTGCGGATGGGTAAAAAACCCGTTGCGCTGGGAACATGATTGGGGATAAACAAGAACAAAAAGGGAGTTAAGCGATGGCCGACCAACTGTCGCCCGAAGCCAGTGCCGAGGTGCGCGCCGAGGTTACGCGCCTGATCGAAGCCGATTCGGCCCCGCCGGTTTTGGCCGCGCAGTGGCTGGAAACGCCGCTCGGCCCGATGCTGACGATTGCCGGGGCCGATGGATTGCATCTGCTGGAGTTTCTCGACCGGGCGATTCTGTCGCGCGAACTCACCCGGCTGCGGCGGGAGATCGGCAATATCGGTTTCGCCCCCACCCAGTGCTGACCGCGCTCGCCGCCCAACTGGCCGAGTATTTCGCCGGGCGCAGCGCTGTTTTTGACCTGCCCCTGCATCCGCTGGGGAGCCCCTTCTATCATTCGGTCTGGGCCGAGTTGCGGCAGATTCCGGCGGGGACGACCGAATCCTACAAGGGGTTGTCGCTGCGTATGGGTAAACTGAGCGCGATTCGCGCCGTGGCGCAGGCCAATGGGGCGAACCCGATTAGCATTCTGATTCCCTGTCACCGTGTTATTGGGGCCGATGGTAAACTGATCGGCTATGGTGGCAAGCTGTGGCGCAAGCGTTGGTTGCTCAATCACGAACGGCATTTCACCCCACCCCCCGACTTGGAGACACAGACTGATGGCTTCCTTCCCGGCATACGCTGAAACCTTCCGTGCCCTGCACCAGCCCGGCGATCCGCTGGTCTTGACCAATATTTGGGATGTGGGCAGCGCCAAGGCGGTCGCGGCGGCAGGCGTTCCGGCGCTCGCGACCGGCAGTTGGGGCGTTGCTGCCGCCCAAGGGTTTTCCGACGGCGAGGCCTTGCCGCTCGATGCGGTTCTGGCGCTGGTTCGCAGCATTACGGCGGCGGTTCCCTTGCCGCTGACCGTCGATCTCGAAAGCGGTTACGGCAAAACCGCTGGTGAGGTTCACGAAACCGTGGCTCAGGCGCTGGCCGCCGGGGCGATTGGTTTCAATCTCGAAGATAGTCTGCCGGGCACTGCTATTCTGCGCGACCCGACCGAGCAAGCCGCGCGCTACGCCGCTGCCCGCCGCGCCGCCGAGGAAGCGGGCGTGCCCGTTTTCCTCAACGCCCGCACCGATGTTTTCTTCGTAACGCCCGCCGACCTGCACGGGCCGGATCAAGTGGCGGAAGCTTTGGCGCGCGCGCGGATCTATGCCGACGCGGGGGCCGATGGCATTTTCGTCCCCGGCCTTGCCGATGCGGGGTTGATCGAAGCCTTCACCAAAGCCTCGCCCTTGCTGGTCAATATCATGGCGACCGACCACACGCCGCCGCGCGCTGTTTTGGCCGCGCTCGGCGTGGCGCGCATCAGCCACGGGGCGAACCCCTACCGTCAGGCAATGGCCTTCCTCACCGAGCGCGCGCACGCCAATCAAGCTTAGTCCTTCCGGTCGTAGTTCTGCGAACAGAACGGCCCGCCCTGGAAGCGCACGGCAATATCGCTCTGGTCGCGCTGGTCGCCATTCGGCAGCAGCGTGGCCGCGAAGCGTTCGGAATTATCCTTCGGCGTCCAGGTGACATACTTGGTTTTGCTATTGTCCCACCACGTGCGGTCGTTCGCCGAAGCCCCGTAGATAATCTCGAAGCCGAGCTTCGGCGCGGACAGGCAAGCTTCAAGCAGACTGAGGAGGTCTTCATAGGCAAGCCAAGTCGACAGATGGCGCGCATCCTTCGGTTCGGGAATGGAGGTGCCGATGCGCAGGCAGGCGATTTCGAGCCCGTGCTTATCGACATAGAGACTGGCGAGATTCTCGCCGAAGGCTTTCGAGACGCCGTAGAACCCATCGGGCTTCATCACCGACTCGGCGTCGAGTTTTGTGCTGGTTTCGTGGAAGCCGATGACATGGTTCGAGGAGGCGAAGACGATGCGCTTGATGCCGTTCAGCTTGGCCGCCTCGAACACATTATAGGTGCCGAGAATATTAGCGGACATCACGCGATGGAACGGCGCTTCGATCGACTGGCCGCCGAAATGCAGAATGGCGCTGGACTGCGCGACCATCCGTTCGACAGCAACGCCATCGGCGAGATCGCATTGCACGAAGGTTTCGCCCGGCAGAAGATCGGTGATTGGGGCAACGTCGCTGCTAATCAGGCTGCCGTAGCGCGCCAGCAATTGCGGGCGCAGCCAGCTACCGAGACCGCCGGCGGCGCCGGTGAGCAGAATGGGTTTCGTCATACTGAAATCCTCTAGAAGCGCAAGGGTTCGCCGAAACGGGCAATCGGGGCGCCGGCGACCGGCATGGACATCATGAACAGCCCGCCCGACAGCGGCGCGGCTTCGAGCTTTTCGGGCGAGAGCCCGGCGCGCAGGCTGGTGAAGAACAGGGTCTTCAAATCGCGCCCGCCGAAGCAGGGCATGGTCGGCGCGGGGACGGGCAGGGGAATTTTTTCCACAATCGCGCCGCTGTGGTCATAGCGGTTAAGGCAGCCCGCCGAGACGCCGCAAGACCAATAGAAACCTTCGGCATCGCAGGCCCCACCATCGGGGCGGCCAATGGCTTCGTCGGGCGTGGCAATGCGGGTGCGGTTGGAAATCGCGCCGGTGGCGGCATCGAAATCCCAACGATCCAGCCAAATCCCGCGCGAATCCGAATGGAACAGGCTTTTGCCGTCGGCGCTCCAGGCGAGACCGTTGGAGACGGTTACTTGATCGATCTTCTTGTCGGCCTTGCCGTCCGGGGTGACGCGGTACAGCGCGGCGATGGGCTGCTTGCCGGTGGGGCGGTCGTCCATCGAGCCGACCCAGAAAGCGCCATCCGGCCCCATTTTGCCGTCGTTGAGGCGATTGGTGTCCATGCCGGGTTCGGGATCGACCAGTAGGGTCAGCGTTTCGGTGGCGGGATCGAAATAATGCACGCCATAGGGCAGGGCGACGAGCAACCGGCCATCCGGGCACAGGCCGAGCGAACCGATGGCGGCGGGCAGCGTCCAGCTTTGCACAGCGCGCCCGGTCAGATCCGCGCCCAAAGTGATGCGCGACAGTTTGCCGGCGATGATATCGACCCAATAGAGGCTATCGGTGGCGGCATCCCAAACGGGGCTTTCGCCCACCGTGGCGCGGGCATCCACCAGACAGGTGATTGAAGCGGACATGCGACGTTTCCTCATAAAACCAAGCGCTTTTAGGGTCGAGCCCTGCGTTAGCTTGTTATAGTTGTCAAACAGATGCGCCGCAATACGGTAAAAAACTGCGCGCGAGGGGATAGGTGCCTTGTCGGCCCGGTACCTTCCTTTCTATACTCATCGGAGGGCAGAGCGACAAGGCCCAACTTATTATAATAAGTGAGCGTGAGAATGGCCGAACTTCGGCGACGGGAAACCTTAACGGCAAAATTGGTGCAAACCTTGGGCGAACGGATCGCCAAAGGCACCTATCCGCGCGGCGATAAACTGCCGAGTGAGATTGAAATGATTGAGGAGTTTGGTGTCAGCCGCACGGGTGGTGCGCGAGGCGATTGCGACGCTGAGGGCGAACGGGCTGGTCTCGACCCATCAAGGTGTCGGCGCGTTTGTTCTGCAAAGCGATATCGTCCAGCCGTTCCGCATCGAAGAAGCGCATCTCGATGTGGTGAAAGAGGTTCTGTCGGTGCTCGAATTGCGCATCGGGTTTGAAGCCGAGGCGGCGGCGCTCGCGGCCCAGCGGCGGCAGGAAAGCCATTTGACGGCGCTGCGGGCCTCGCTTGAGCGGATGCAGCGCGCCATTGCCGTGGGCGAAGATGCCGTGGAAGCCGATTTGGATTTCCACCGCGCCATTGCTGAGGCGACCGAAAACCGCCATTTCGTCAATTTTTTCAATTATCTCGGGGCATTACTCATTCCGCGCACGCGCCTGCAAACCTTCCGCCTGCAAGACCAGTCGCGCACCGCCTATCTTGAGCGCGTGAACGGCGAGCATGAGGCGATTTTCCAAGCCATCGAGCGCCAGGACAGCGATTCGGCGCGCGCGGCGATGCGCGTGCATTTGGCCGGAAGCCGGGAGCGGTTGCGCCTCAGCTTGCGGGAAGTCACCAATCTTCCCACCTAAACGCCGATTGGCGCAAGCTTCGATCGGTTTTAAGGGAAAGATGATTTTTTTAAATCTCCAACTTGTATGATGACATAGGAGATGTCATAGTCCTGTCACCCTATTCGTCCCCGAAAGCGCGGCGGCGGAGGGTGGAACCCCTGCCGCTGTAGAGGCGGGGGACTTATCTTTGGAGGACGCATGGATCCCCTGGCTCTTAAGAACGTGCTCGACAGCGGTTTGCTGTCGTTTCCGCTGACCGATTTCGATGCGAGCGGCAATTTCAAAGCCGATACCTACCGCGACCGCTTGAATTGGCTGATGCCCTATGGCGCGTCGGCCCTGTTCGCGGCGGGCGGCACTGGCGAGTTTTTCTCGATTACCCCGGCGGAACATGGCGAGATTATTCGCGTCGCCGCCGAAACCTGCAAGACCGACGTGCCGATTATCGCCGGCACCGGCTACGGCACGCGCCTTGCGATTGAATTGGCGCAGCAGGCCGAAAAAGCCGGCGCGGCGGGGCTGCTGGTACTGCCGCACTATCTGACCGAAGCCGATCAGGAAGGCGTGCGTCAGCATGTCGTCGCCATTTGTAAGGCGGTCAAGATTGGCGTGATCGTCTACAACCGCAACGTCTGCCGCCTGGGGCCGGACGCGCTGGCGCGGATTGCCGACGAATGCCCGAATTTCATCGGCTTCAAGGATGGGTTGGGCGACCTCGAACTGATGGCGAGCATCCGCCGCAAGTTGGGTGATCGGGTGGCCTACCTCGGCGTCTGCCGACGGCGGAACTGTTTGCCGAAGCCTATAATGCTATTGGCGTGCCGGTTTATTCCTCGGCGGTGTTCAACTTCATCCCGCGCACGGCGGTTGAATTTTACAAAGCCGTCGCGGCGCGCGATACGGCAACGACCGGGCGGATTCTCGATGAATTCTTCCTGCCTTACGCGAAGATCCGCAATCGCAAGGCGGGCTATGCCGTGAGCATCGTCAAGGCCGGGGCCACGATCGTCGGTAAAACAGCCGGGCCGGTGCGCACGCCGCTGATCGATCTGACGGAAGCCGAAAGCGCCGAATTGAAGGTGCTGATCGACCGGCTGGGGCCGCAATAGTCTCAGTCGCTATAATCTTGTCATCTTGTTTGACAGATTATGGAGGGGGGTTTAGGGTTCAGTCAACAACGCCGGTCTGCCGAGACAAAGGGCACAAAGCCATCGCAGCCGGACCATATGGGAGAGAAACATGAAGTATTCTGCGTTGCTTGCGACGGCTGCCGTCGCTTTGGCCTTGTCGTTGCCCACGATGGCGCGTGATTTCCGCTCGTCGGATGTGCATCCCAAAGAATATCCGACCGTTCAGGCCGTGATTTACATGGGGAAGCTGATTTCGGAGCGCACGGCTGGCAAATATGACATTAAAGTCTTCCCGCAAAGCGCCCTTGGCTCGGAAAAAGACACGGTTGAGCAAACCAAAATCGGCGCGCTCGATATGGTGCGCGTGAATACCGCCGTTTTCACGGCCATTGCGCCGGAAACGCTGGTTCCGTCGCTGCCCTTCCTGTTCAAATCAAAGGACCATATGCGCCGGGTGCTCGACGGGCCGATCGGCGAAGAAATTCTGGCGGCGCTGGAGCCGCAGGGCTTCGTTGGCCTCGCTTTCTACGATAGCGGCTCGCGCTCGATTTACACGCCGAGCAAGCCGATCAAGACCGTTGCCGATATGAAGGGCCTCAAGGTCCGCGTGCAACAGTCCGATATGTGGGTATCGCTGATGCAAGCCCTGGGCGCAAACGCCACGCCGCTGCCCTATGCCGAAGTCTATACCGCGCTGAAAACCGGCGTCGTCGATGCGGCCGAAAACAACTGGCCGTCGTATGATACGTCGCGCCACTTCGAAGTCGCCAAGTTCTATAGCCTCACTGAACATTCGATGGCCCCGGAACTTCTGGTTTTCTCGAAGAAGATTTGGGATGGGCTTTCGGCGGATGAACGCAAGATCATCCGTGAAACAGCTAAACAATCGGTTCCTCATATGCGCAAG
>NZ_LAJY01000204.1 GCF_000963705.1 Elstera litoralis
TCTTGGCAATCGAAATGACGAGGCGCAGGTTCGCTTCGACCATTTCTTTCTTAGCGCGGCTGGCTTCCCGTTCGCCCTTTTGGATCTTCTGAACCATCGCGCGGAATTCGCCGATGGGCAGCGTCACTTCAGCGGCAAAAGCGGCGGTATCTTCGCGAACCTTACGCGCGTCTTCGGCGTGCTTTTCGTAGAAGCGCGTCCATTTCAGGCTGCGGATGCGCACCGTTTCCAGCCAGTTCGGCACCAGCTCATTGCCCATATAGGCGGTGAGGAAGTCGGCGCGCGGAACCTTGGTCGATTCGGCCATACGCAGCATTTTGCCGTCGAGCTGCAACAGCTTGCGGGCCAGAAGATTATGCTGCTCCACCAATTGTTCGATGCGCAGCGGGTGCAGGCGCACCGTCTTGGTGATATCGACCAGATCACTGCGGGCTTTTTCGTACTTCTTCTCATTGGCGGGCGTCAGCGGCTCGCCTTTGAGCAGCGAAGCCACGCGCTTATCTTGCAGCTTGGCAAGCTTGATCTGCGCTTCGGCGATTTGATCGAATTTTTCGACATATTGCGGCAGCAACTCGGCTTCCATCGCCGACAGCGATACGCCGGGCTCGTCGCTTTCGCCCTCGCCTTCGCCTTCCGCACCGGGCGCAGCGGGATCGCCCTCTTCAGCCTCTTCCACTTCTTCCGGGGCCTCGGCCCCTTCCGCAGCGGCGACCAGCAGTTCCGGCGGCAGATCTTCATCTTCCGCAGGAGCACCATTGCCGTAGGAGGCTTCGAGATCGATGATATCGCGCAGCAGCATGCGCCCGTCGATAAGCGCCTGACGCCAGGCCACAATTGCGCGCTGGGTCAGCGGGCTTTCGCACAGGCCAGAAATCATCGCCTCGCGGCCGGCTTCGATCCGCTTGGCAATGGCGATTTCGCCTTCGCGCGACAGCAGCTCCACCGAGCCCATTTCGCGCAAATACATGCGGACGGGATCGTCCGTGCGGCCGACTTCATCCTCGTCGACATTACCGCGCGCGTCGCCGTCGGCGTCCGCTTCGGCTTCCGTCTCCTCGGCTTCATCGCCTTCGACGATGTTGATGCCCAACTCCGAGAGCATCGCCAGGGTATCTTCGATCTGTTCCGAAGACACCTGATCCTGCGGCAGGGCAGCATTCAATTCGTCATAGGTTACGTAACCGCGCTCTTTGCCTTTGGCCGTCAGTTTTTTGACGGCGGCGGCGACGGTATCGACCAATGGACTTTCGAGTGCTTCTTCCTGCGGGGTTTGCTCTTCTGCGGTATTCGCTGCCTTCTGCGCCATTCTTGACCCTCGCCAAACCAAACCGTCGCTTAAAACCATTCTGCCCGAGAGCATGCCAGAAACATGCCGGGCGCTTCTTCTATCCCATCCGCGTTACGACGGTGCGACAGGGTTGATCCCCGCGCGCGCCTCGCTCGCCTGCTCCATCCCGTCCTCGTCGGGCTCCGCGTGGCTTTTCGCCTTATCGGCGAAGAGCGCCTTAAAGCGCAGCCACGCTTCCGGGGTTTCTTCCGACAGCGTCACCGCCATCAGATTTTTCCGATCTTCCACAACACGGCGATCCGACAGTCTGCCGAAAATTTCGGCGACCCTGGCGCGCACATCTCGGGGAAACGCTTCACGCCGCGTGAAGGGAAACGTTCCGGCAACGTCTTGCTGCATCACTTGCGACAGCATAAAAGCGTGCTCGCTTTCCGCGACATGGGATTGCAGGGCATCGGCGTCAAGGCCGGGACGGGTAGCCGTAAGATTTACGATTTCCTGCCTTAGCAAGTCAAGGCCCGCATCGGCAAAGCTGATCTCGGCCAGGGCTTCGTGCCATTCATCGAATAAAAACGGATGGTTAAGGAAGGTCGCGAGCAACTCGTAAGCGTGCATCCGCTCGGCGATGCTGCCCACCGTTGCCGGGGTTGCACGGGGGCCTTGCTTTAGGAACAGGTCCGGCTCTTGCCAGCGCCCCCGTTTGCCGGGCTGAAACTTGGGCCGGGTTTGATACGGGACGGCGGTGACTTGCACCACCGGCTCCGGCGCAGGGGCCACGCCAAACAGCACCGTAATCCGTTGGTCGATATCGGCCTGATACAGCCGCCGCACGTCGGCATCGGCGATGGTCGCGATCTGGGTGTGGAGTTCGCGGGAGAAATCGGCTTTGCGCTCCGGCGTATCCAGCACGCGCCCAAGCTTCACCCCGTCCCACAGCGCTTCGACCAGCGGGCGCGCGCCGTCAGCGCTTCGCGCAGCCGGGCGGGACCGCCGGGGCGGCCCAGCAGATCATCGGGATCGAGCCCCTCGGGCAGCGTGGCAAAGCGCAACGAGCGGCCCGCTTTAAGCTGCGGTAGCGCCCGCAACGCCGCGCGCATCATCGCCTTCTGCCCCGCTGCATCGCCGTCAAGACACAGTACGGGCTCGGGCGCGAGCCGCCACAGTTCTTCCATCTGCTCTTCGGTAAAGGCGGTGCCCAGGGGCGCAACCGCCGTATCGAACCCGGCGCGGTGCAGGGCGATCACGTCCATATAGCCTTCGGCAAGGATCACTTCCTGCTTCTTGGCCGCTGCGGGGCGGGCGAGATGCAGGGCATAGAGGCTGCGGCCTTATGGAAGAGCGGCGTTTCCGGGCTATTGAGGTATTTCGGCTGCCCATCGCCCAAAATGCGCCCGCCGAAGGCGATCACCCGCCCGCGCTTATCGCAGATCGGAAACATCACGCGGCCCCGGAACCGATCATAGGGATCGGGTTTTTCTTCAACGCGGATCAGCAGCCCGGCTTCCACCAGCAGCCCCTCGTCAAACCCCTGGATTTTCAGCGCTACCTTCAAGCCGTCGCGCTGATCGGGCGACCAGCCGACGCGGAACTTGCCGATATCCTCCTCGCGCACGCCGCGCCGGGTGAGATAGTCGCGCGCGCCGGTGCCCGAAGGCCCTCGCAGGCTTTGCTCGAAATAAAGACAGGCGGCTTCCATCGCCGCTTCCAGCGTTTGCCGCCGCTCAACGGTGCGCCGGTCGGTCGGCGTATCGCGGGGAACCTCGATCCCGCTTCGCCCGCGAGCCGTTCGACGGTTTCGGCAAACCCCAACCCGTCGGTCTGCATCACGAAGGAGACGATGTCGCCATGCGCGCCGCAGCCAAAGCAATGGTAGAAGCCCTTATCGTCATTGACGAAAAAGCTGGGTGATTTTTCGCTGTGGAACGGGCAGAGGCCGGAAAACTCCCGCCCTTTCCGGGTAAGCTTCACCTTCCGCCCAACCACCGAGGAGGTCGGGACGCGGGCGCGAAGATCATCCAGAAATTGGGGCGGGAAAGCCATGATTGCCCCTTATGGTTAAGCGGTAAGCTTAGCCTTAACCTGGGCACTGGCGGCCTGGAAATCCATAGCCCCGGCGAAACGGGCTTTCAGCTCGTTCATCACCCGGCCCATATCCTTAATGCCGCTCGCGCCAAGATCGGCAATGACGGCGGCAATCGCGGCATCCGCTTCCTCAGCGCTCATGGCTTGCGGCAGGAAGCGTTCGATGACGGCGATTTCCGCAGCTTCCTTTTCCGCCAACTCGGCGCGGCCACCTTGCTCGTACATCGTGATCGATTCGCGGCGCTGCTTAATCATGGTTTGCAGCATCGACAGAATGGCTTCGTCGGGGATGGTATCGACCCCGCTGGGGCGCGAGGCGATGTCCTTATCTTTCAACGCGGCTTGGATCATGCGGATGGCCCCGACGCTGGCCTGATCGCGCTCCCGCATGGCGGTTTTATAGGCATCGGTAATCGCGGCGCGCAGGCTGCTCATTGTCTTTACTCCTCAAGACCCGAAACCGGGTCAGTCCAAAACGAAGGGACAAGACAATAGGCTATGTCAGCTTCCGAAACTAGGCCTTGCCCTCCGCCTCCGGCGTCCACCATTTCCCGGCATCGGCCCCCGCGCCCTTGGTGAAGATCAGATAGACGCCTTCCCAGGCCGAGGGCGTTTGCACCAACTGCAAATTCACCGCACCACGCTTCAGCAGCAGCCCGCTCAATCGGTTCAGATCGTAGATATTCATCTGCATGACCGGGTCGCTCAGGGGGGCACCGCGCAGCAGATTGAAGAGATAGCGGAGCGGCGTGATGTACTTCTGCGCCAGCGCCGCATAGCGCTTCAACGGCGCGCGCGAATCGGCAATCGGCACATGCAGCGCGCCGATACCGCCCGGCTTCAGCTTGTCGTAAAGCCCGATGATGATCTGCTCGCCAACTTCCACGGGGATATGCTGGATGACGATATAGGAATGGACGAAATCGACGCCCTGGGGCACCTCCTGCACCGACCGGCAGAGTTTGAGCGGCGTCACCCCTGCCTCTTCGGCGTGACGCGCAGCGCGGTCCAGCATCGATTGGGCGATATCGACGCCCCAAACTTGATCGGCATAGGCGCTCAGCGGAATGGCAAGACGGCCGACGCCGACACCGAAATCAACTGCCGTGCCGAAACGCCCTGCGTGCCGCGCCGCAATCGGCCCCTGCATTAGCGATGTGATATGGGCGATGCCTTGGGCAAAGAAGCGCCGCTTCTTCTCGGCATCCAGTTCGGACCCCCGGTAGATTTCCGCAGTATTAACACCGTAGTAAGGATTATTTTTTCCAAATTCTTCCCAATTTTTTTGAGTATCTTCGGTAATCATCGAGATTTATCCAAAATTTTCTAGACGGAGGTTGAGGAAGAGAGCGGGTTTTTTCTGTCCTCAGACCTTCGAAATACCATATCACTGCTCGGGGAGCAATCTGTCCGATCTGCTATCATCGGATTTGCGCTATCGGAGGGCGGCCATGCTCGGAAGAATGGCTGCGCGGGGTTGACCCCTGGGTGCGGCTCCCGTATAGGCTCCGCAATTTGCCCGCCCGCATACTTTGAAGAGGTACAGAATGACCGACGCCGCCCCCACCCCGACCGGCGCACTCGTGCTGCAAGATGGCACTGTTCTATGGGGGCGTGGCTTTGGGGCATCGGGGCGATCGGTTGGCGAAGTCTGCTTCAATACGTCGCTGACGGGCTATCAGGAAATCATGACCGACCCGTCCTACGCCGGGCAGATCATCACCTTCACCTTCCCGCATATCGGCAATACCGGCACCAATCCTGAAGACATTGAAACCAAGACGCCCGCCGCGCGCGGTTTGATCGTCAAAACCGACGTGACCGAGCCGTCCAACTGGCGCTCGGTGCAGAATTTCGATGCTTGGTTGAAGAATTGGAACCTGATCGGCCTCGCCGGGATCGACACGCGCCGCCTGACCCGGTTGATCCGCGATACGGGCGCGCCGACCGGCGTGATCGTCCATAATCCGGCGGGCATCACCGACGCGATATCGCCGCCGCCACCGAGGAAGCGAAAGCCTGGCCCGGCCTCGAAGGCATGGACCTCGCCAAAGACGTGACCACCCGGCAAAGCTACCGCTGGACGCAATCGACCTGGACCCTCGGCGCGGGCTATGGCGAGCAGGACAGCCCGGACCATCACGTCGTCGCCATCGATTACGGCGCGAAGCAGAATATTCTGCGCTGCCTCGCCGCGACCGGCGCGCGGGTGACGGTCGTCCCCGCCTCGGCCACGGCTGAGGAAATCCTCGCCCTGAACCCGGACGGCGTCTTCCTCTCCAACGGCCCCGGCGATCCGGCGGCTACGGGCGTCTATGCCGTGCCGACCATTCAAGGGCTGCTCGCCAAAGACCTGCCGATTTTCGGCATTTGCCTTGGGCATCAGTTGCTGGCGCTGGCGCTCGGCGGTAAGACCGAGAAAATGCCCCTCGGCCATCGCGGCGCGAACCATCCGGTGAAGGATCTCGAAACGGGTAAGGTGGAAATTACCAGCCAGAACCACGGCTTCGTCGTGCTGCCGGAAAGCTTGCCGGAAGGCTCAATTGTCACCCATGTCTCGCTGTTCGACGGCAGCAATGAGGGCTTCCGCCTGAAAGACCGCCCGGTCTTCTCCGTGCAATACCACCCGGAAGCCAGCCCCGGCCCGTCGGACAGCCACTATCTGTTCGAGCGTTTCGCCACCTTGATCGAGGCGAGCAAGCGCTAAGCGCGCCGCCTTCCTCCCCTGCCGCCCGCCCGCCGCTGAAAGACTGAGAATTCCCATGCCGAAACGTACCGATATTTCCTCCATCCTCATCATCGGCGCGGGGCCGATTGTGATCGGCCAAGCCTGCGAGTTCGATTACTCCGGCGCGCAGGCCGTAAAAGCCTTACGGGCGGAAGGCTATCGGGTCATTCTCGTTAACTCCAATCCGGCGACGATCATGACCGACCCGGATTTGGCCGACGCCACCTATATCGAGCCGATCACGCCGGATTTCGTCGCGCGCGTCATTGAAGCCGAGCGGCCCGACGCCCTATTGCCGACGATGGGCGGGCAGACGGCGCTGAACTGCGCCCTGGCGCTCGACGCCAACGGCACGCTGGAAAAATACGGCGTGGAACTGATCGGCGCGAAGCGCGACGCCATCGAAAAGGCCGAAGACCGGCAGTTGTTCCGCGAGGCGATGGAAAAAATCGGCCTTGAGAGCCCGAAAAGCCATCTGGTGCAGTCGCTGGACGAAGGCCGCGCTGCTGTGGCGCACGTCGGCCTGCCCGCCATCATTCGCCCGTCCTTTACGCTGGGCGGCCAGGGCGGCGGCATTGCCTATAATATGGAAGAGTTCGAAAGCATCGTCGCCGGCGGGATCAAGCTGTCGCCGGTGGGCTCGGTGCTGGTCGAAGAATCGGTGCTGGGGTGGAAGGAATATGAGATGGAAGTCGTGCGCGACCGCGCCGACAATTGCATCATCATCTGCTCTATCGAAAACATCGATCCGATGGGCGTGCATACCGGCGACAGCATCACGGTCGCCCCGGCGCTCACCTTGACCGATAAAGAATATCAGATCATGCGCGACGCCTCGATTGCGGTCTTGCGCGAAATCGGCGTCGATACCGGCGGCTCGAACGTGCAGTTCGCCGTGAACCCAGCAGACGGGCGCATGGTCGTCATCGAAATGAACCCGCGCGTCAGCCGCTCCTCGGCGCTGGCCTCCAAAGCAACCGGTTTCCCGATTGCCAAGATCGCGGCCAAGCTCGCCGTGGGCTATACGCTGGACGAGTTGAAGAACGACATCACCAAAGTCACTCCGGCCAGCTTCGAGCCGACGATTGACTATGTCGTCACCAAAATTCCGCGCTTCACGTTTGAAAAATTCCCCGGTGCCAGCACCACCCTGACCACCTCGATGAAGTCGGTCGGGGAAGTTATGGCGATTGGCCGCACCTTCGCCGAAAGCTTCCAGAAAGCCCTGCGCGGTCTCGAAACCGGCCTATCGGGTCTTGATGAGATCGCCGTGGAAGGCTCGATGCGCGCCGCCCTCTCGACGCCGACCCCGGACCGCTTACGCATCATCGGCCAAGCCTTGCGCTCCGGCATGAGCGTTGAGGAGGTCCATACCGCAACCAAGGTCGACCCGTGGTTCCTGCGCCAAATCGCCGATCTGCTGACCGAAGAAGCCGCGATTAAGGCCAACGGCCTGCCGCGCGACCGCCGGGGCCTACATCGGTTGAAAGCCCTCGGCTTCTCCGACGCGCGCCTTGCCAAGCTCACCGGCCAAAATGAAGCTGACGTGTCCGCCCACCGCGCCGCTTTGGGCGTGCAGCCGGTGTTCAAGCGCATCGATACCTGCGCGGGCGAGTTTGCCTCGGACACGCCCTATATGTATTCGACCTATGAGGGCAACGGCGTCGAACCCGCCGAATGCGAATCCGATCCGACCGCTGCCAAAAAGGTGATGATCCTCGGCGGCGGCCCGAACCGCATTGGCCAGGGGATCGAGTTCGACTATTGCTGTGTCCATGCCGCCTACGCGCTGAAAGATGCCGGGTTCGAGACCATTATGGTCAACTGCAACCCGGAAACGGTTTCGACCGATTACGACACCTCGGACCGGCTCTATTTCGAACCGCTGACCGGCGAAGACGTGATTGCCATTGCCCGGCGCGAGCAGAGCAAGGGCACGCTGCTGGGGGCGATTGTGCAGTTCGGCGGGCAAACGCCGCTGAAGCTGGCCGCCGCGCTAGAGGCCGCCGGGATTCCCATCCTCGGCACCTCGCCCGACGCCATTGATCTGGCTGAAGACCGCGAGCGCTTCCAAGTGCTGCTGCAAAAGCTCGGTCTGCGCCAACCGAAGAACGGCACCGCGCGCTCGGCGGAGGAGGCTGAAAAAGTCGCCGAACAGGTCGGCTATCCGGTCGTCCTCCGCCCCTCCTACGTGCTCGGCGGGCGGGCGATGGAAATCGTCCATGATGTCGAAGGGCTGCGCCGTTACGTCACCACCGCCGTGCAGGTTTCGGGCACAACGCCGGTGCTGATCGACAGCTACTTGCGCGACGCTATCGAGGTCGATGTCGATGCGGTCTCGGACGGCAAAGACGTGCTGGTTGCCGGGATCATGGAGCATATCGAAGAGGCGGGCATCCATTCGGGCGATAGCGCCTGTGCCCTGCCGCCCTATTCGCTGACCCCGGCGATCATCGATGAAATCCACGCGCAAACCGTGCAGCTCGCCCGCGCGCTGAAGGTGATCGGGCTGATGAACGTGCAGTTCGCCGTGAAGGAAAACACGGTCTACATCCTCGAAGTGAACCCGCGCGCCAGCCGCACGGTGCCCTTCGTCGCCAAAGCCACGGGTCGCCCGATTGCGAAAATGGCCGCGCGGATTATGGCGGGCGAAGCGCTCGCCAGCTTCCCGCCACCGCCCGCCCACGGGCAGCATGTGGCGGTGAAGGAAGCCGTCTTCCCGTTCAACCGCTTCCCCGGCGTCGACACCATCCTCGGGCCGGAAATGAAATCGACCGGCGAGGTCATGGGCTCGATATGGACTTTGGCCGCGCCTTCGCCAAAGCCCAGGCCGCCGCTGGGGTGCATTTACCCATCGCCGGGGCCTGCTTTATCTCGGTGAAGGAAAGCGATAAGGGGGCGATGGTGCCGCTCGCCCGCTCCCTCACCGGCCTCGGCTTCCGCATTGTCGCCACGCGCGGCACGGGCGCTTACCTGAAGGACAATGGGCTTGACGTGCAGATCGTGAATAAGGTTACGGAAGGCCGCCCGGATATTACCGACCTGATGCGCTCGGGCGAAATCCAACTGGTCATCAATACCGCCGAAGGCAAGGTCGCCATTGCCGACAGCTTCTCCCTGCGCCGCACCGCGCTGACCGCCGGGATCGCCTATATGACCACGGTCGCGGGAGCCCGCGCCGCCGTGCGAGCCATTGAAGCCTTGCGCGGCGAAACCTTGGGCGTGCGGCCCTTGCAGGCGTATTTCACGAAATGAGTTTGGCGGGGGCCATCCTTCGGGTTGCGCGCCCGACCGACCAGTTAGAGGCCGT
>NZ_LAJY01000205.1 GCF_000963705.1 Elstera litoralis
GCGACGAAGCTCGCCGCCCCGCAGAGCAGGATGATCTGGACCACCAGCACCGTATCGCTCACTCCGATTGCCCAGGAACCGAGCGGCGTTGCCGCCATGCTGGCGAGCGCAACCCGCTTGGTCTTGCGGTCAATGGCCCCCTGTTCCCGCCAATTCCGGATCGGCGGCCCCAGGCGGGGGTGATGCAGCAGCCAGGCTTCCAGGCGGGGAGAACTGCGCGCAAAGGCGAAAGCGGCGAGCAGCAGAAACGGCGTCGTCGGCAGCAGCGGCAGCAGGATTCCGACAATCGCCAGAACCAGCGCCACCCCGCCACAGGCTGCCCAGATAATCCGCATCCCCCCTCCGGCCTGCGGGATCGCCCGCCTGTGTAACATTCCGCAAAAAATTCCGCCCTCGGAACCAAGCTGTCCCAGGGTAGCCTTTCGCGTCAGGCTCCAGTATAGACAACGGATCATGAACGATAGCTTTACCGATCTGCCCGAACCCGGCACGCCCGACGCGCTTCCCCCCTATCTTATGGGGCTCAACCCGCCGCAGCGCGACGCGGTGGAAGCCACCGAAGGGCCGGTGTTGGTGCTGGCGGGCGCGGGCACGGGGAAAACCCGCGTGCTTACCTCCCGCCTCGCCCATCTCATTCTAACGCGGCGGGCGCAACCGTGGCAGATTCTGGCCGTCACCTTCACCAACCGGGCCGCACGGGAAATGCGCGACCGCGTCGCGGCGCAAATCGGCCCGATGGCGCAGGATATTTGGCTGGGCACCTTCCACGCCCTCGCCGCCCGGCTGCTGCGGCGGCACGCGGAACTAGTCGGGCTGAAAAGCACCTTCAGCATTCTCGATACCGACGATCAACTGCGCCTGCTGAAGCAAATCTTGCAGGCCAATGCGGTCGATGAAAAGCGCTGGCCCGCCAAACTGCTGCTCGGCACCATCGAACGCTGGAAGGATCGCGGCTTAACCCCCGACAAGCTTTCCATCGATGACGGCGGCGAGACGGCGGGCGGGCGGCTGGTCGATTTGTATCGGCAGTATCAGGACCGGCTGAAGATTCTCAACGCCTGCGATTTTGGCGATTTGCTGCTGCATATCGTCACCATCTTCCAGCAGCACCCGGATGTATTGGCCGAATATCACCGCAAGTTCCGCTATATTCTCGTCGATGAGTATCAAGATACCAATGTGGTGCAATATCTCTGGCTGCGGCTTTTGGCCCAGCAGAGTAAGAATATTTGCTGCGTCGGCGACGACGATCAATCGATCTACGCCTGGCGCGGCGCAGAAATCGACAATATCCTGAAGTTCGATAAGGATTTCCCCGGCGCAAAGATTGTGCGCCTGGAACAAAACTACCGCTCTACCGCGCCGATCCTCGCGGCGGCCGGGCATCTCATCGCCCATAACGAAGGCCGCCTCGGCAAAACCCTCTGGACCGATAAAGACGGCGGCGCGCCGGTCAAAGTGCGCGGCGTTTGGGACGGGTCGGAAGAGGCGCGCGAGATCGGCGACGAAATCGAAAGCCTCCAGCGCGACGGCCACGGCCTCGGCTCGATGGCGATTCTGGTGCGCGCCGGGTTTCAGACGCGCGAGTTTGAAGAGCGGTTGCTCACTTTGGGCGTCCCCTACCGCGTGATCGGGGGTTTGCGCTTCTACGAGCGGGCGGAAGTGCGTGACGCCATTGCCTATCTGCGCCTGATCGCCCAGCCCGACGACGATCTCGCCTTCGAGCGCATCGTCAATGTCCCCCGGCGCGGCATTGGCGACGTGGCCTTGCAGACCCTGCACCGGGCGGCGCGCGGCGCGGGCCTGTCTTTGAGCCTCGCCGCCTATGAGGTGGTGGCGTCGGACGAGCTAAAACCGGCGGCGCGCAAAGCCGTCTCGGGCTTTCTCACCGCGATCGACCGCTGGCGGCAATTGGCCCAGGGGCTATCGGTCGCCGAACTGACCGAGCAAATCCTAGACGAATCGGGCTATACCGCGATGTGGCAGGCCGATAAATCGCCCGAAGCGCCGGGCCGCCTGGAAAATCTGAAGGAACTGGTGCGCGCGGTCGAAGAGTTCGAGAGCCTCCCGGCTTTCCTCGAACACGTCAGCCTCGTCACCGAGCGCGCCGAAAACAGCCAGGAAGAGCAGATTACCCTGATGACGCTCCACGCCGCCAAGGGGCTGGAGTTCGACACGGTGTTTCTGCCCGGCTGGGAGGAGGGCGTTTTCCCCAATCAACGCAGCCTGGACGAGACCGGCGCGCGCGGACTGGAGGAGGAACGCCGCCTCGCCTATGTCGGCATTACGCGAGCAAAAGCGCGCGCGTATATTTTCCACGCCGCCAATCGGCGCATTCATAACCAGTGGCAGTCGCTGCTGCCGTCGCGCTTCCTCAGCGAGCTCCCGCAGGCCGATATCGACCTCTCCGCCGCCACCGGCCTCGCCGGGGCCTATCGCGCAAGTTCGACCGAAACCTATAGCGGCGCCAGTTACGGCGGCGGCGAGAGCAATGGCGACCGTTGGGCCGCCCGCCGCGCCGCGCCCAGCCGTGGCCCGGTCATTGAAGGCCGCGCCACCCGGCTTGCAACCGGCCAATCGCCGCGCTTTCAGGTCGGCGAGCGGGTTTTCCATCAGAAATTCGGCACGGGCACCGTGGAGATTGCCGATGGCGATAAACTGCAAGTCAGCTTCGAAGCGGCGGGCGTGAAGCATGTTATGGCTGCATTTGTCGAGAAAAGCGCGTAAGACTGTGAGGGTTTGCATCATCTTACGGTTCGATTCTCATTCTGTTAAGAAATGGTGAGTCAGAATAATTAGTCGGTATCGCGGGGGAGAGGGCGCATGATCGGTCGACCACAAGCAAAAGCCGGCCCGGCCCGCGCCAAAGTGCGGGACAAGCGGCTGAACATGCCGAACCTATTCATCGATCTGCGCGATAAGGTGTACCGCACCAAAACCTGGGCACCGGGCAAGCTGATTCTCTCGGATTATGAGGGCGCGCTTGCAACCGGCGAAGATTTCTCCGGCGTGCTCAAAATCGGCGGCAGCCCGAAGGTGTTTCTGTTCGATGGGCACGCGGCGCGCGTCGATTACATCAACAAAAAAATGGCAGCGAGCTTCGAGCTTCACTCCAGCGAGGGCCAAGAACTGCTGGCCCAATATTACGCCGTCAAAGAAACGAACCCCGCCGCCGACCTGCCACCGCTGCTGTTCAGCCTCGCCTACCGCACGGTCAATTGGTCGCTCTCGGGGTTCCTCATCGGCAATTATGCTGGCAAACTGAAAATCGGCCAGCAGTTTTCCGGCATGATCCGGCTCGATAAAACCACGAAAGCTGGGTTCTTTCGCGCCGAAGTAAAACGCCATGTCGGCGCGGTGCGCGGCCTTGGCGCGCAGTTCCTCAGCCTGACGCCGGAAACTTTTGAGATGTTTGAAATCGCGATGAAGAAGTCGGAAAGCGCGGGCGGCTAAAGCGCTTTCCCCTAACGGCAAAGCGCTTTAGGGTGCGCACCGCATCAAAACGCGGGTAGGGCTCATTATGGCGCAAGAATATAAAATCATCCTCGTGGTCAAAGAGACCTCGGTTCAGCCCTTCGCCGATGCGCTGGACGATCTGTCGGTCGCGATTGCCGCCTTCGAAATCGTCCCCGGCGGCGATTGGCGGTTGGAGGCCTATGCGATTGAGGAACCGGAAAGCGCGACCGTGGCCGAGCGCCTGACACTGGCCGCCGTCGCCTACGGGCTGCCGCAGCCGACATTCGAAATTGAAGCGCTGCCGCAAACCGATTGGCTGGCGGAAAACCGCCGCTCCTTCCCCGCCCAAACCATTGGGCGTTTCTTTATCCACGGCTCCCATTTCGAAGGCCCGCCCCCGTCGGGTGCGATCCCGCTGCTGCTCGATGCCGCCACCGCCTTCGGCTCCGGCGAGCATGAAACGACGCGCGGCTGCCTGATCGCCATCGACCGTATCGGCAAGCAGCGCCGCCCGAAAAAGCCGCTCGATGTCGGCTGCGGCTCCGGCATTCTCGCGCTGGCGATGGCCAAACGCTACCGCCGCAAAGTGATCGCCTCCGACCTCGACCGCGAGTCGGTGCGCGTCGCCCGCGAGAATATGCACCTCAACCGCGAAAAGGCCTGGGTGCGGGTGGAGCATGGCGCGGGCTACCGCCTGCCGATCATCGGGCGCAACAAGCCCTATGATCTCATCGTCGCCAATATTCTGGCAAAGCCGCTGTGCCAGCTTGCAAAAGACCTGAAGCGGCACCTGTCGAAAGACGGCACCGTCATTCTCTCCGGCCTGCTGCAAGCCCAGGAAGCCCTGGTTCTGTCGGCGCACCGGCGGCAAGGGCTGCGTCTGGTCAACCGCCAGCGCCGTAAAGGGTGGAGCACGCTGGTTTTGGCGGCGCGGCGGTAAGGAAATGTAACCCTCGACCCGGCGCGTCCGAAGTCAGTCTATGTCCTATAAGGAGCGATGACATGGCCGCCCCGTGGCGCACCCGAAGCGGGCAGATTTCCGCGCTCAAGCTAGCCGTTTTTATCGCCCTCTTCCTGCCGGCCCTGTGGCTTGCCTTGCGCTGGGGCGGGTTTGCCCCGGATCTTGGGCCGCGCCCCCTGATGGAGACGATCCACCGCAGCGGCGATTGGGCCGTGCGGCTGTGGCTGGTCTCGCTGGCGATCACCCCCGTTCGTCATCTCTTCCGCGCCGCGCCTCTGGTGCAGGTGCGGCGGATGGTGGGGGTGGCGGTCTTCGCCTATGCCGCGCTGCATTTCGCCCTGTATATCGTCGATCTATCCTTCGACCTCGGAAAAGTCGCTTCCGAAATCTATCTGCGTTTTTATCTCACGATTGGCTTTGTCGCCCTGCTGGGGCTGGCGGCGATGGCCGCGACCTCGACCGACGGCATGCTGCGCCGGATGGGCGGGCGGGCGTGGCGCGGGTTGCATCGCCTCACCTATCCGCTGGCCGCCGTCGCCCTGGTGCATTTCGGCCTCCAGTCGAAGCTGGAGGTGAGCGAGCCGATGGTGATGAGCGGGCTGCTGCTGTGGGTTCTGCTGCTGCGCTGGCCGAAAGCCCGCACTGGATGGGCGCTTCTGCCGAGCGTGATCGCCGTCACACTCGCAACGGCAGGCCTCGAAGCGCTTTGGTACAGCCTGCGCAGCGGCGCGCCGTTGATGGCGGTTCTCAGCGTGAATTTTTCGACCGGGTTGGGGCTTCGTCCGGCCCATTGGGTCGCAATTTTGACCGGCACGGTCGCGCTCGCCGCCTTACTCTGGCAAGCGCGACCGGGGTTCGCTAATCGCGGAAATTCTCGAACTGCAAGGGCTGTTCGATCTTAAGCGTGCGCAACAGCGCGATAGCTTCTTGCAGATCGTCGCGCTTTTTGCCGGTCACGCGTAGCTCGTCGCCCTGAATGGCGACCTGGACCTTCATTTTCGAATCCTTCACGGCGCGCGTAATCAGTTTCGCCACGTCCTGCGGAATGCCCTGCTTGACGGTGATGACCTGGCGCACGCTATTGCCCATCGCTTTTTCGACGGTTTTATAATCGAGCGCGCTGGGTTCGATCTTGCGGCGGGTGAAATGCACTTTTAGCAACTCGTGCATTTGATCGAGCTTGAGCTGATCGTCGGCGAGAACGGTTAAGTCGTTCTCTTTGCGCGTAATTTCGCACTTCGAGCC
>NZ_LAJY01000206.1 GCF_000963705.1 Elstera litoralis
CTGGGCGATGAGCCGCTATTCCGGCCTGTGGATCGGTATGAAGACGATTGCCGAATCGGTCGATAGCTCCGCCTCGGTCTATGTCGATCCGCTGCGCGCCCTGCCGATTATCCCCACCGATTTCGAGTTGCCGCCCGATGGCGTCCATATCCGCTGGCCGGATAAGCCGATGGCGCAGGAAATGCGGCTGCATAAATATAAGCTCTATGCGGCGCTGGCCTTTGCGCGCGCCAATAAGCTCGATCAAATTATGATCGATAGCCCCAAGCCCCGCTTTGGCATCGTCACGACGGGCAAATCTTACCTCGACGTGCGCCAGGCGCTCGAAGACCTCGGCATCGACGAGGCCCAGGCCGCCGAAATCGGGCTACGTGTCTATAAGGTTGGCATGAGCTGGCCGCTGGAGCGCGAAGGCGCGCGGCATTTCGCCGAAGGCTTGGAGGAAATCCTCGTCGTCGAAGAAAAGCGCGCCGTCATCGAAAACCAATTGAAGGAACAGCTTTATAATTGGCGGGAAGACGTGCGCCCGCGCGTGATCGGCAAGTTCGATGAGGAGAAGAATTGGATTCTCCCCTCGCCGGACGAACTCACCCCCGCCCGCATCGCCCGCGTCATCGCTAAACGCATTGGCCGTTTCTACCAGAGCGACCGGATTACCCAGCGCCTCGCCTTTCTGGAGACCAAGGAAAAGCAGCTTGGGGGCCTTAAAACCGAAATTGCGCGCGTGCCCACCTTCTGCTCGGGCTGCCCGCATAATACCTCGACCAAAGTGCCGGACGGCAGCCGCGCGGTTGGCGGGATCGGCTGTCATTATATGGTCACCTGGATGGACCGGAAGACCGATACCTTCACCCAAATGGGCGGCGAAGGCGTGCCCTGGGTTGGGCAAGCGCCCTTCACCAAAACGCCGCATATTTTCGCCAATCTGGGCGACGGCACCTATCAGCATTCGGGCGCGCTCGCCATTCGCGCCGCTGTCGCCGCCAAGGTGAACATCACCTATAAGATCCTGTTCAACGACGCCGTCGCCATGACCGGCGGTCAGCCCCACGATGTGCCGCTGACCGTGCCGCAACTGACGCAGCAACTCACGGCGGAAGGCGTGCGCAAAGTCGTCGTCGTCACCGACGAGCCCGATAAATACCCGTCCGACGCCGGTTTCGCGCCGGGGGTGCCCGTGCATCATCGCGACGAGCTGGATCAGGTTCAGCGCGACATTCGCGAGATCGAAGGCGTCACTGCCATCGTCTACGATCAAACCTGCGCTACCGAAAAGCGTCGCCGCCGCAAGCGCGGCACGATGGCGGACCCCGCCAAACGCACGATCATCAATGATCTGGTGTGCGAAGGCTGCGGCGACTGCGGCGAGCAATCCAACTGCGTCTCGATCCTGCCGCTCGAAACCGAGTTTGGCCGAAAGCGCACTATCGATCAGTCGACCTGCAATAAGGATTTCTCCTGCGTCAAAGGCTTCTGCCCCAGCTTCGTCACAGTGAAGGGCGGCCAGTTGCGCAAACCCAAGGCGGCGAAGGAAGAAGCTTGGGCGGAACTCCCCGCCCCCACCGTCGCCCCGCTCGCCCCCGTGTATTCGATCTTGGTGACGGGCGTCGGCGGGACCGGGGTTGTCACCATCGGCGCGCTGCTCGGCATGGCGGCGCATTTGGATGGTAAGGGCGTGGCCGTGCTCGATATGACCGGCCTCGCGCAAAAGGGCGGCGCGGTTTATTCGCATATTCGCGTTGCTGAAAAGCCGAACGATATTCACGCCGTGCGCATTCCGGCGGGCGAGGCCGATCTGGTGATCGGGGCCGATTCGCTTACCACCGGCACCTTCGACAGTCTCGCCAAAGTCCGCGCTGGGGAAACCCGCGTGGTGCTGAACAGCCATGAAAGCATGACGTCGGACTTCACCCGCAAGCCCGATTTGCGCTTCCCTACCGGCTCCTTGATGCAGGCCGTCGAGGAAGCGGCGGGCACGGGCGAGAATCTACAGGTGCTCGATGCGACGCGCATCGCCACCGCCCTTATGGGCGATTCGATTGCCACCAACGCCTTCATGCTCGGCTATGCCGCGCAAAAGGGCTGGTTGCCGGTCAGTCTCGCCGCCCTGGAACGCGCCATCGAGTTGAACGGCGTCGCCATCGGCTTCAATAAGAAGGCGCTGCTCTGGGGCCGCCGGGCCGCTATCGATCTCGCTGCCGTGGAAGCTGCCGCCAAACCGGCAATGCAAGTCTCAGGCTCGCAAAAACTCTCGGAGAGCTTGGCTGAGATGGTCGCCCGCCGGGTCGAGTTCCTCACCCAGTATCAAGACGCCGCCTATGCCGATCGGTATAAGTCGCTGGTCGCCCGCGCCGAAAGCGTGGAACAGCATCTGGTGCCCTATTCCGATAAGCTGGCCCGCGCCGTCGCCCGCTACGCCTTCAAACTGATGGCGATTAAGGACGAATATGAAGTGGCGCGGCTTTATACCGATGGCACGTTCTTAAAGCAGGTCGCGGCCCAGTTCGAAGGCGATTATCGCCTCGAATTCAACCTCGCCCCGCCGATGGTCGCCGAGAAAGACGCGACGACTGGGCATCTGCAAAAGAAGGCCTATGGCCCGTGGATGCTGAAAGCCTTCCGCGTCCTCGCCAAGCTCAAGGGCCTGCGCGGCACCGCGCTCGACCCCTTCGCCCGCACCGACGAGCGTAAAATGGAACGCCGCCTGCGCGACGAGTATCTCGCCCGCGTGGAAGATATTCTGCGCTCGCTGACCCCGGCGAAGCTGGATACCGCGATAGCGCTGCTGAGCGTGCCGGAGCAGATTCGCGGTTTCGGCCATGTGAAGGAACGGCACGTCGCCCAAGCGGAAGCCCTCACCGCCAAACTGCTCGCCGACTATCACAATCCTGCCCCCGGAACGCCGGTGGCGGCCGCAGCGGAATAAGGAAACGCGGAGGCGGCGGCCCCGCCGCTTCCGCGTTCTTGCCCCGCTCAACTGGCTAGGGTGAAGCTGCCCGAGCCGGAAGCATTGCTAAAATTATTAAAGGAAACGCCCTGGGTTACGGTGCCCAAGGCTTGCCCAGTCGTCGGGTTGGTGAAGGTCACCGTGACCTGCGAATCTTCCCCCGGCACGTTTTTGAACGTCAGCGCGAATTTCGCCGCCCCAAGCTGCGCCGCCGGGACGAAAAAATTGCCCTCGAACATGCTGCTGCTGAAATCGGGGTCCGAGCCGCCTGACAGGGTGCCGCTGAAGCTGACTTGGCTGCCAGAGGCGTCGTCGAACGAGAGTTGAGCGGTTACATTGGTTCCCCCGCGCAGCGCGACGGTTCCGTTAACATCAATCGAAACAGTTTCGGACATAGGGACCTCCTGAGAAGGATGGCGGCGGGATGCGTTAACTTTGCGCGCACTTGTTGCCGTCTGCACAACTTATTATCTTTCATACTAAAATATGTCAACTGCGCAGGCCTTCTAACCAATCGCGCGCTTCGGGCGGATAAGCCCCCAAGAGCATCGCCCTATTTCCGCCCAGACGGTCGCAGGATGCTGCACCCTCTTGGCAAGCCGAGACCAATCCGCCAGGATCGTTCGGCTTTTGAGTTCAAAAAATGGGGGGAACGCATGTCGTCAGCACAGCAAGGGATGAACGGGCTTACCCGGCGTCAGGTTTTGGTGGGCACCGCTGGCCTTGTTGGCGCGGCCAGCGTCATCGGTGCGCCCGCCATCGCGCAAAGCACGGGCGGGCCGCTGAAGGTCGGCGTGCTGCTGCCCCGCTCTGGCATTCTGGCGCAGGCAGGGCAATCCTGCGCGCGGGCCGAAGCGATTAGCGCAACCGTGCTGAAAGCCCTCGGGTATTCGGTGGAAATCATCCCCGGCGATACCGAATCGAACACCGATACCGCCCGCGCCCGCGCCGAAAAGCTGATTAACGACGGCGCCCATGTGTTGATCGGCGCGTTCGACAGCGGCCAGACCGGCGCTGCCGCCCAAGTGTGCGAACAGCGCGGCATTCCGCTGATCGCCAATATCGCAGCGGCGCCGCAGTTGACCGAGCAGGGCTATAAGACCTTCTTCCGCAATTTCCCGACCTCGCTCGATCTCGTGAAAAACGCCTTTCCGTTGATGAAGGATATTTTCGCCACCACCGGCAAAACCCCGTCGAAAGCGCTGTTCCTGCACGCCAACGATACTTTCGGCATGGCCAATAAGGGCGCATTCGACAAGCTGTTCCCCGATGCGGGGATGCCGTTCACGATGCTGGAGTCCATCGCCTACGATCCGAAAGCGCAAGACCTGTCGGTCGAGGTTGCCAAGGCGAAAGCCAGCGGCGCGGAACTCCTGATCGTCACCACCCGCGCCGCCGACGCAATCCTGATCGTGCGCGAAATGGTCAAGCAGCGCTTCGAGCCGATGGGCCTGATGAGCCCCGGCTCGCCCGGCCTCTACGACGAGCAATTCTATAAGGTGCTCGGCAAATATTCCGATTACGCCACGACGATTCTGCCTGGTACAATCCGCGCTACGAGCTGAGCCGCCAAGTGCAGGCCGAGTTCGTCAAGCTCTTCCCGAAAGATAAGTTCGAGGGCCACGCTTTTAACATCGGCTGTACGCTCGATGCGCTGCTGGTCGCCGCCGACGCCCATAAGCGCGCGGGCACCACCGCCGCTCCGGCCCTGCTGGAGGCGCTGCGCACGACCAAGCTTGAGACGCATATGATGATCGGCCCGGCGATCACTTTCGACGCCAAAGGCCAGAACATTAAATTCTCCAGCGCTGTCGTGCAGAATCTTGACCAGCGCCCCACGGTGGTGCTTCCCAATGTGTCGGCGGAAAAAGCGCCGGT
This sequence comes from Elstera litoralis, assembly GCF_000963705.1. Lineage (GTDB taxonomy): Bacteria > Pseudomonadota > Alphaproteobacteria > Elsterales > Elsteraceae > Elstera > Elstera litoralis. The sequence goes on from NZ_LAJY01000206.1 coordinate 4,826, forward strand.
CTTCCCCATGCCCGGCTGGCAGAACCGAGGATAAGAAACCCCCGTGTCTTTTTCACTTTATGCCGGAACGCTGAGTTCCGGCATCCTGACCGGGCTGGTCTATGGCCTTGCCGCTATGGGCCTCTCGGTGATTTTCGGGGTCGTTCGGCTCGTCAATTTTGCCCACGGCGAAATGATGGTGCTCGGCATGTTCGCCGCAGTTCTGCTGGCGACCGCCTGGGGGATCGATCCGCTGTTGAGCGCGCTTCCCGTGGCAGCCCTGCTGTTCGCGGCGGGCTATGTTTTGCAGCGCGGGTTGCTGAACCGTTTCATCGACCGGCCCGATCACCAGCAGTTCATTCTGCTGCTCGGCGTTGCCATGATTCTGGTCAATAGCCTCATGATGGTCTTCGGGCCGGACGCGCGCAGCACCAACGTGGCCTATGGTTTCGATGCGTTTTTTATCGGCGAGATCACGCTGGATAAAACCCGTGTTTATGCCGCGACTGGCGCGCTGGCGGTCGCGGCGGCGCTCTATAGTTTTTTCCGCTTCAGCCGCACCGGCATTGCGATTCGCGCCTGCGCCGATAATCAGTTGGGCGCGGCAGTGGTCGGGCTCGACGTGAAGGGGCTGTATGCGATTACCTTCGGCATCGGCGCGGGCGTCGTCGGGATCGCCGGGTGCCTGATGAGCCTCGTCATCGACGTGCGCCCGCAGTTGGCCCCTGAATATACGCTGCTGAGCTTCATTATCGTCATCGTTGGCGGGCTGGGCAGCATGGGCGGGGCCTTGCTCGGCGGCGTGTTGATCGGGGTGTCCGAAGCCCTCGCGGGCATTCTCATCGATCCGTCGCGCAAGCAGATGGTCTCTTATGCGCTGCTAATTCTGGTGCTGCTCGTGCGCCCGCAGGGCCTCCTTGGAAAGCGCGCCTGATGCGAGCCACTGATCTTTTCGACGGCGTGACGCCACGCGGTAAAATGCTGTTCACCGCCGGGCTCGCGGCCCTGCTGCTGGCCCCCGAAGTGGCCGATAGCTACCTGATTTCTATTCTCACGCTGATTTTCTGGTTCGCCTATGTCGGGCAAGCCTGGAACGTGATGATGGGGTTTGCCGGGCAACTTTCGCTCGGCCACGCCCTCTATGTCGGCCTCGGCGGTTACGGCGCGGCGGCGCTCTATCTGCATTTAGGATTAGGCCCGTGGGTGGGAATGCTGGTGGTGGTGCCCGTCTGTGCGCTTGTCGGCATGGCGATTGGCTGGCTCGGCTTCCGCTTCGGTGTGCGCGGCGTGCATTTCGCCCTGCTGACGATTGCCTGCGCCGAATTCACCCGCGTCGCCTTCGATCATATCACCTCCTTGGGCGGCTCCGGCGGCCTGTTCCTCCCGGTGGTCGGCGGGCGCGGCGATGATCTGCTGATGCTGCGCGGCTCGCCGCAGCTTTATTATTACGTGATGCTGGTGCTGGCGCTGCTGGCGCTGGCGCTCTGCCGGATCGTGACCCGCACGCGCCTTGGCTATTTCTGGTTAGCGTTACGCGAGAATCCGGACGCGGCGGCGGCCTTGGGCATTCCACTGCTGCGGGTGAAGCTGCTCGCGGTGGGCCTGTCGGCAGGCATGACCGCCGTCGGCGGCGTGTTCTACGCTTTCTATTACAACAACCTCTTCCCCGATCAGGTGTTTGCGATGGGCCGCTCCATCGAAATTCTGCTCGGGCCGATCGTCGGCGGCATCGGTACTGTCTTCGGGCCAATCCTGGGCGCGATGATCCTCACCCCCATCGGCGAGGGCGCGAGCCTGCTGCTCGAAGCCCTCGGCATCACTCTGCCCGGCACTAAGCAGGTGATTTACGGGCTAATGCTGGTGCTCATTATCTGCTTCCGCCCGGCTGGGATTTGGCCGTGGATCGCGGTAAAAGCCGGGCTCGTGATTCCCCCTGGCGAGCGGGGAGACGCGGAATGAGCCTCTCCCTCACCGTCACCGGCCTCACCAAACATTTTCGCGGCCTGCGCGCGCTGGAAGACGTGAGCTTCACTGTGCCGGGCGGCAAGATCGTGGCGCTGATCGGCCCCAATGGCGCGGGGAAAACCACCTGCTTCAATCTGATTGCCGGGGTGTTTCCGCCCGATGCGGGCCGGGTGCATCTGGCCGAGCGCGACGTGACCGGGTTGCGCCCGGACCAGATGTGCGCGGCGGGAATCGGGCGCACCTTCCAGATCGTCAAACCTTTCGCCGGGCTGTCGGTACTGGAAAAATGTGCTCGTCGGCGCGCTGCACCGGGAGAGCCGCGTTCCCGCCGCCCGCGACAAGGCAGCGGCGGTGCTGGCCCTGCTGGGCCTCGACGCGCAAGCCCATCGCCTCGCGGGCTCGCTCACCCTGCCCGACCGCAAGCGCCTAGAAGTGGCCAAAGCCCTCGCCACGCAGCCACAAATTCTGCTGCTCGACGAGGTCATGGCGGGGCTGCGCCCAACCGAGACCGACGCGATGGTCGCCACCCTGACCGACCTCAACCGACGCACCGGCATTACCATTCTATTGATCGAACACGTCATGCGCGCCGTGATGGCGCTGGCCGAACAGGTGATCGTACTGGAACAAGGCCGCAAGCTGGCGGAAGGCACGCCGGAGCAGGTGACGCAAGACCCGCGCGTTATCGAAACCTACCTCGGCCACGATCTTCCCGAGGGAGAGCCCGCATGAGCGACGCCGGGTCCTTGCGGGTCGAAAATCTTGCGGTCGCCTATGGCGATGCGCTGGCACTCGATGGCGTCAGCCTCGCCGTGCAGGCGGGGGACGTTACCACGATCATCGGCACCAATGGCGCGGGCAAAACCACGCTGATCCGCGCGATTGCCGGGTTGCTGCCGATCCGCAGCGGCCACATCTTCTACGATGGGCAGGAGATCACCGGGCGGCCCAGCCACCGGATTTGCGATCTGGGCTTGGGCCAAGTCGCCGAAGGTCGCCAGGTCTTCCCCAGCCTCTCGGTGCGCGAAAACCTGCTAATGGGGCCGTCATTCCCCGCGCGCGCGGCCGGGCCGACGAAACCTATGCCGCCATGTTGGACCTCTTCCCCCGCTTGCGCGAGCGGTTGCATCAGGCCGCCGGAACCCTCTCGGGCGGCGAACAGCAGATGCTGGCCATCGCCCGCTGCCTGATGGGCCAGCCGCGCTTGATTATGTTCGACGAACCCTCGCTCGGCCTGTCGCCAGCGATGGCGAGCGAGGTTTTCCGCATCATCCGCCGCCTGAAGGACGAGGGAATGACGATTATCCTCGTGGAACAGAATGTCGCGGCCTCCCTGGCGCTCGCCGATCAAGCCTATGTGCTGGAAACCGGGCGGATCACCCTCAGCGGCACCGGGCAGACGCTGCTGCGCGATCCGCGCGTGCGGGAAGCCTATTTGGGGCTTTGAGTTCGCTAGAACAGCAGTTGCCTGATGACCCGCTCTTGCTCTATATGATTCATATACGAACCATATAGCGAGGACCTCATGGGCATCGTGAAAATCGACGACGATCTGCACGAGGAAGTGCGTAAGGCCAGCGCCTTCCTGTGCCGCTCGATCAACGCGCAGGCCGAATATTGGCTGAAGATCGGCATGCTGGCGGAAACCCACCCCACCCTCACCTTCAACGAGATCGTGGCGCTGCAACTAAGAGCCGCCGAAGTGGATTTCGACGCGCTGCTGGTGCGCGCCTGATGGTCAAGCGCCCGGACGAAGTGGAAATCATGGCGGAGGCAGGCCGCTTGCTGGCCTCGGTTTTCATCCTGCTCGACCGCACCCCGATGGCGGGGCTCTCGACGCTCGCCATCGATACGCTGGTCGAAACCTATATCGTCGAAACCCTACACGCCCGGCCCGCCAGCAAGGGCCAATACGGCTACCGCTATGCCCTCAACGCTTCGCGCAATGCGGTAGTCTGCCACGGCATGCCCTCGGAGACCGATATTCTGGCCGAGGGCGATATCGTCAACTTCGATATCACGCTGGAGAAGGGCGGCTATATCGCCGATTCCAGCAAGACCTATCTGATCGGCAGCGTCGCCCCCGCCGCAAAACGGCTGGTGCAAGTAACCTACGAGGCGCTGTGGCAGGGTATTCGCGCCGTTCGCCCCGGCGCGCGGTTGGGCGATATCGGCCACGCCATTCAACGCCACGCTAAGCGGAACGGCTATACCATCGTGCGCGATTATTGCGGCCACGGCATCGGACGGCAGATGCACGAGGAACCGCAGGTGCTACATTTCGGCAAGCCGGGCACAGGGCTGAGCTTACGCGAGGGAATGGTTTTCACTATCGAGCCGATGCTGAACCAGGGCAGCGCCCGCGTGGAAACCCTCGCCGACGGCTGGACCGTTGTCACGGCGGACGGCAAGCTTTCCGCCCAGTTCGAACATACGGTGGCTGTTACTCGGAGCGGCGTGCGCGTGCTCACCCTGCGCCCTGATGAGGCCGTCTAACCTCGCCTCCCTGCGACAGTTTGACCACCCCTTTAAATATGTATTTTATTTGCCGCTTTTAAAAACGGATATATAGATAGGCCATAGACTGATTTTCGAGGGCAGCATGCTCCCCACTCCCGACCTTACCGACGCCCAACTTGCCGAACTCGTCGACCGCTTCTATGCCGCCGTGCGCGCCGATCCGCTGATCGGGGGCGTTTTCGACGCGGCAATCGCCGATTGGCCCGATCACCTCGGCAAGCTCGCCGCCTTCTGGTCGTCGGTGATGCTGGGAACCCGGCGCTACCACGGCAGCCCTATGCTCGCCCACCTGCGCCACGCCGACCGGCTGACCCCTGCCATGTTCGCGCGCTGGCTTGCCTTATGGGGCGAGACAACGCAGTCTCTCTTTCCACCGCCCGTTGCAGCGCAGCTTCAGGACAAAGCCGCCCGCATTGCCGACAGTCTGCAACTGGGGCTTCGTTTCCACGCTGATAAGTCGAGAAAGGCCGTATCATGACCGCTCAGTCGCTTGACCTTACCGCCCACCATAAGGCGCGCGGCGTATCCGACCGCTTTGCCCTTGGCGTTACCAAAATTCTGCGCTGGGGCGCGGATACCTTCTTCGCCAAACGTTACGGGCATCGGGCCATCGTGCTCGAAACCGTCGCCGCGGTGCCCGGCATGGTCGGGGCGACCTTGCAGCACCTCAAATGCCTGCGCCGCATGGAAAATGACCGGGGCTGGATTCGCACCCTAATGGACGAAGCCGAAAACGAGCGCATGCACCTGATGACATTCGTCGAAATCGCCAAGCCGACGCTGTTCGAGCGCACGATGATTCTGGCGGCTCAATGGGTGTTCTACTTAGGCTTTTTCGCGCTCTACCTCATTAGCTCCCGCACCGCGCACCGGCTGGTCGGCTATTTCGAGGAAGAGGCCGTGATTAGCTACACGCACTACCTGAAGGAAATCGACGAAGGCCGCACCCCGAACGTCCCCGCCCCCGCCATCGCCCTGAAATACTGGGGCCTGCCGGAAGGGTCGACCCTGCGCGACGTGGTGCTGACGGTCCGCGCCGACGAGGCCCATCACCGCGACGTGAATCACGGCATGGCAGGCGATCTCGGCGGTGTGCCGTTCGACCCGGCAAGCCTAGCCGCCCCGCCGCACCACGAACCGCTATCGGGGGTGGTGCGGTAAAGGAAAGACGCTAAGGCGCTGACGCGCGGCGGGGGACTTCCACGGCGCGCGTTAGCGCAACAGACTGACGACGGAAATATCCTCGTCCAAATCGGGCCAATGGATGCCTTGGCCTTGGCCGATGAAGCGCCAGATACGGCGCTGTTCTGGGGTTGCGTCCAGCAGACGCGGAAACCAGACGAGCGGAACGGCCACCTCGCGCCCGTCCGCGAGCGTGACGCGCAGAAAATCATCGTCGCATTCTACGGCCACAGCATTGGCATCGCGTTTAAGCGTTAAAATGCTCATTCCACGCCTCCATAAACATAAGCCTATGCTCGATTACCATGAGCCGCAAGCGACGCAGTTCATGCGCCCGGAAACCGATAGTGTCGGCACAATCGACGGGAGTTAGCCAAAATTTGGCCGTTCCATCATCCCGTTCAATGTGAATATGGGCGGGCTCATTGCCTTCCAAACTATAAAAGAAAAATCGATAACCATCGACACGAAGAACAGTCGGCATCACTTCTCCCAAGGTCGGAAAAAGGGAAGGTTCGGAAACGCGTTTCCGAGCGGGGCCGGGGCGGCGGCCCCGCGTATCGTAGCTCACAGCGCCCTAATAACAAAAACCCCCGGCGCTCGCACGCCGGGGGTTCTGCACTCCAGCCCTAAGGCCGAAAAGTCTTAGTTCTTCGCCTTATCGACCAAACGATTGGCCTTCAGCCACGGCATCATCGCGCGGAGCTTTTCGCCGACTTCTTCGATCGGGTGGGCGGCGTTGTTGCGGCGTTGGGCTTTGAAGCTCGGGGCACCGGCGGCGTTTTCCAGCATCCAGTCGCGGGCGAAGCGGCCCGACTGGATGTCATCCAGAATGCGCTTCATTTCCGCTTTGGTTTCCGACGTCACAATGCGCGGGCCGCGCGTATAGTCGCCGTATTCCGCCGTGTTGGAAATCGAGTAGCGCATATTGGCCATGCCGCCTTCGTAGATCAGATCCACGATCAGCTTCACTTCGTGCAAGCACTCGAAGTAGGCCATTTCCGGCGCGTACCCGGCTTCCACCAGGGTTTCGAACCCGGCTTGGATGAGGGCGGTCAGGCCGCCGCAGAGCACGGCTTGCTCACCGAACAGATCGGTTTCGCATTCTTCCTTGAAGCTGGTTTCGATGATGCCGGCGCGCCCGCCGCCATTGGCCGACCCGTAGGACAGCGCCACATCGAGCGCATTGCCCGAGGCGTTCTGATAGACGGCCACCAGGGTCGGAACCCCGCCGCCCTTCAGGTATTCGGAGCGCACCGTGTGGCCGGGGCCTTTCGGGGCGATCATGAACACGTCGAGGTCCGGGCGCGGCTCTATCAGGCCGAAATGCACCGAGAAGCCGTGGGCGACGGCAAGGGCCGCGCCCTGCTTCATATTATCGCGCAGGAAAGTAGTGTAGAGCGCGCCGTGATGTTCGTCCGGCGCCAGCACCATCACCACATCGGCTTCGCGGGCGGCTTCATCGGGCGGCAGAACGCGGAAACCGGCGGCTTCGGCTTTCGCCGCCGTGGCCGAGCCCGGACGCAGCGCAATGATGACGTCCTTAACGCCGCTGTCCTTCAGGTTCAGCGCGTGGGCATGGCCTTGGCTACCATAGCCGACGATGGCGACCTTCTTCGATTTGATGAGATTCACATCGGCGTCGCGGTCATAGTATACGCGCATCTGGGACATTTCCTTGCGTGAGAGGCGATAAGAAAAAGGGAGAGCGAGGGGCTAGAAGCCCGCCGCGCCCCGTGAAATAGCAACAATGCCGGTCCGGCTGACTTCGACCAGCCCCAGCGGAATCATCAGCGCTACGAAGGCATTCACCTTCTCCTGGCTGCCGGTGATTTCGAACACGAAGCTTTCGGTGGTCGAATCGATGGCGCGGGCGCGGAAGATATCGGCGATGCGTAAGGATTCGACGCGGCGTTCGCCGGAGCCCGCCACCTTCACCAGCGCCAGTTCGCGCTCCACATGGGGGCCTTCGGAGGTGAGATCATGGACCTTATGGACCGGCACGAGGCGGCCCAATTGGGCTTTGATCTGCTCGATGACCTGTTCGGTGCCCGAAGTGACGACGGTGATGCGCGAGAGTTGTTCCGCCTGCTCCACTTCGGCCACGGTGAGGCTTTCGATATTATAGCCCCGGCCCGAAAAAAGCCCGACGACGCGCGCCAGAATCCCCGGCTCATTATCCACCAGCACGGCGATGGTGTGACGATTAATCGGCTGCGGTTGTTTCATGATACCCTGCGGTCTAAGCGGAAAACGACGGTTTAAGAAGCGTGGGGATGGGTCGTTAAACGAGAACCATCCCTTCTTCGGTCGTAACCGGATCGGCCTTATCTTCCGGCCCCAGCAGCATTTCGTTATGCGCCGCGCCCGAGGGGATCATCGGGAAGCAGTTTTCCTTTTGATCGACGCAAATATCGGCAATTACCGGGCCGGGATGGTCCAGGGTCGCCTTAATCACATCGTCAAGTTCACTCATATCGAGCGCCCGGAAGCCGCGCGCGCCGAACGCTTCGGCCAGTTT
>NZ_LAJY01000207.1 GCF_000963705.1 Elstera litoralis
GAGGCCAGGGGCGCGGCGTTTCACCCGCAGGCCGCCGGGCAACTCGCCTTCGGTGGCAAGCCCGCGTTTGGTGCAGGCGCGCATCGCCTCCCACACCGCGCGCATATGCTCTTCGACGTCGGCGCGCGGGCGTTGGGCCACTTCGTTCGCCATCACCATTTGGGCGATGGTGAGGCCCGACGTCATGCCCATGCCCAAGAGTTCCGAGCCCGATTTGAACGGAAACGGCAGCACGGGGCCGGGGGTCGCGCCCGCGCGGTCGAACTCTTCGTCATCCAGAATAAAGCCGCCGCCGACCGAATAGGAAACCTGCGTCAGCAGCGTGGCCCCCTCGGCGTCGAAGGCGGTAAAGCGCATGCCGTTGGTGTGGCGCGGCAGCGTGTCGAACATCCGAAAGAGCAGATCGTTCGGCACGGTAAAGCCGATGTCGAATGCGCCGGCCAGGGGTAGGCGCTGACTTTCGGTGATCTGCTGCACTAAAGGCTGCACGCGGTCGGGCTCGATCCGATCGGGAAGATGCCCGGCGAGCCCGAGGATCACGGCGGTATCGGTGGCATGGCCGCGCCCGGTGAGGGCGAGAGAGCCGAAGAGTTCGGCCTGAACGCGTGTCGTGCGCGGGAGCAATCCCGCCTGGGCCAGCGCGTCGCCGAAGCGATAGGCGGCTTTCATCGGGCCGACCGTATGCGAGCTGGACGGGCCGAGGCCGATCTTGAACAGATCGAAAAGACTGACGCTCATTCTGAAACCGTGGCGGTGGGAGAGGAAGGGGGGATGGGTGCGCGGCCCGAGAGGGCGGCGGCCAAACTTTCGGCAATCACGCTTTGGCAGTGACCGGCCAGCGCCTTGCGGCTGCGCAGTTGCGCTAGGGTGACGGGCGGATGAAACGTGACGGCCACGGTAATCTTGCCCAAGCCCGCCAGCCGTAATAGGTGCGGCCCCAAGCCCATATCGCCGTACCAGGCGAGGAAGGGGCGCAAGGCCCGGCCCATCGGAATGCCGTTGATCTTAGTATAGGCGATGGAAACCGGCTGAACGACCAACGGCCCGTGCCCGGTTTCAAGCGCCGCGACGCTAAACAGCGCGCTTTTGAAGGGCAGCACTCGGTTGCCGTCGCTGCTGGTGCCTTCCGGGAATAGAATAAGATTATCGCCCGCGTGCAGGCGGCTGGAAATATCGTCGCGCTGGGTGTGCGTGGAGCCGCGCTTGCGGTCGACAAACACGGTGCGCTGAAGCTTGGCGAGCCAGCCGAATAAGGGCCAAGTGCCGACTTCCGACTTTGCCACAAAACTGCCGGGGATCAGTGCGCCGAGCAGGCTGATATCGATATAGCCGCCGTGATTGGCGATAAAGAGCGTCGGGTGCAGGGTGGACCGCGCGCCCGTCGCCTCGATCTGAACCCCCAAGAGCCGCAGGCAGCGCCGATGATACCAAACCGGAAAGCGCGTGCGGAACGAGGTGCCGAGCGCGATGGCGACAATCTGCACCGGCATGCACAGAAAGGTGAAGCCGAGGTAGACCAGCAAGCGGGACACCGCGAGCGGAAACGAGCCAATGCCCGCCATCATATCGCCCATCGCGCCGCCCCGGTGCTCATCGCTGTTTAGGCGACCCCGGCGATTTCGTCGCCCGCCGTGTCGGTTGGCCCCGTGCCCGCGCCGCCCGTTGTGCGGCTGTAATGGTTCAGATATTTTTCGGTAACGAGATCGGTTTTCACCAAAATACACACGTCCACCGTATTGAACTGATGGTCGATCACCGCGCCGTCGCCGATGAAACCGCCCAGGCGCAGATAGCCCTTAATCAGCGGCGGCAGATCGGCCAGGGCGCGCTTAACGTCGATCGCCTCTTTCGGCATCCGGTCGAGTGCAACAAAACGGTCCGGCAGGGCGCGCGTGCGCATTTCCGCCGGGGCCAAATGATAGTGATGCAAATAGGAGAGCGCCAACGCGTGCGCGTCGGGGTCGATCCCCGGCAGGCTGGCGCAGCCGAACATCAAGGCAATATCATAGTGGAACACATAGGAGGCGATGCCGCGCCAAAGAAGCTGCATCGTCGGGCGCGTGCGGTAACGGGTATCGACGCAGCTCCGGCCTAATTCCAATAGCTTGCCGCTGAAGTTCAGCAGGGGGTTGATATCGAACTCGTCGCGGGTATAGAAGCCGCCGCAGGCATCCGCCGCCGGTTTGCGGATCAGCCGGTAGGTGCCAACGACGGCATCCGCCCCCGTGCCCAAGGCGTGATCCAGCACCAAAAGATGATCGCAGGTCGCGTCATAGGCATCGACATCGCGCTGGGACGCCAGGGTTGCGCTATCGGGCTTGGCCTGCATTTCATCGTAGAAAATGCGGTAGCGCAGGGCCTGCGCCGCGTCCAACTCCGCCGCCGATTCGGCCAAGCGAACTTCCAGCGTGCCGGTTTTCAGATCACCCGCCAAACGATGTGGGGCCGGATCAACCTCGTGTCCCATATGGATCAAGTACCTTTCCCCGGTTCCGGCTTATCGAGCCGAACCCCATAAAGTTCGAGCCGGTGATCGACCAGCCGATACCCCAAGGTTTCAGCGATTTTGCGCTGCAACTCTTCAATGTCGCTATTTTGAAACTCGATGACGGCCCCGGAATCGACATCGATCAAATGATCGTGATGCTCTTCCGGAAGCTCTTCATAGCGGGCAC
>NZ_LAJY01000208.1 GCF_000963705.1 Elstera litoralis
TGCGTCCCAAGGCCGATTCGGCGTCATGGGAAAGAGCGGCTCGAATAATAAAATACGAACTTCCAACGACGGAAACTGATATTATCAAGGATAGCGCGATAAAAATCGTTATAAGTCTTTGAGTTAGGCTAATTTTTCTTAGGAAAAAATGTCATTTTATAACTCCTGCCTGTGATTTATCGGAAACATTAGCGAATAAGATAATTAAGTATTGTGAAGTTTACGATGGTGAGTATCTGCCATCCTGGTCAAGCAGGCCTGCATAATTAGCACGGCTTCCGCTCGTGGCGCCGACATGGATCAAACGCCAAAAAAACGCCCGGATCACGGGTGAACCGTCTTCCGGGCGCTCAGTAATACGGTGGGAGGAGGGAAAGCTTGCGCGACCGAGGCGGTTTTACGCCGCGTCGTGCTGGACCTTACCGAGGAAGTGGCGAACCTCCCGTTTCAGCGTTTCCGCCTGCTGGGTCAGGCTGCCAACGGCGGCGAGAACTTCGCCTGCCATGCTGCCGGTTTCGACCGCCGCCGTCGTGACCGAGATGGTGATCTCCGTCACATTCTGGGTGCTGCTGGCGGCTTCGGTAACATTGCGGGCTATTTCTGAGGTGGCGGCGCCTTGCTCTTCCATCGCTACCTTCACGCCGAGGTTAATTTCGTTGATATGGCCGATGGTATTGCCAATCGAGGCGATGGCGGCAACCGCTTGTTGGGTCGCGGCTTGGATCGCCCCGACTTGATTTTGAATATCTTCCGTGGCCCGCGCGGTTTGCCCGGCGAGGTTTTTCACCTCGCCCGCAACCACGGCGAACCCCTTCCCGGACTCCCCGGCCCGCGCGGCTTCGATGGTAGCGTTCAGCGCGAGAAGATTGGTTTGGGCGGCGATATCCGAAATCAGGCTAACGACTTCGCCGATCCGCAATCCGGCCTCCGACAGAGTGCGGACGATGCTGCCGGTCTGCTCCGCTTCCGATACGGCGGTGCCCGCGAATTTGGCGGCTTCGGCAACCTGGCGATTGATCTCGCGGATCGAGGCGTTCAACTCCTCCGAAGCCGAGGCGACCGTTTGCACATTGGCGGTGGCTTGTTCGGCGGCAACGGCCACCTCGTTGCTTTGCTCCGAGGTCATCATGGCATTGCTATTCACCGTTTCGGCGTTTTGCTGAAGCTGGGCGGCGGCGGAAACAACCGTGGCGACGACGCCATCGATAGAGTTGCCGAAGCTGGCAATCGCGGCTTCGATCATCTGTTTACGGGCGAGATCGCGCGCGGTTTTCTGGTGTTCCTGTGCCGCGAGGCGGCGGGCGGTGACGAGTTGGTTGGAATAATCGACTAAGGCCCGCGCCAGCGCACCGATCTCATCGCGGCGGCTTGTATCGTCGAGGTCCAGAACCTTCGGGTCATCCTGAAGCGTGCCGAAAAGATCGGTGAGGCGCGAGACCCGGCGCATTTGCGAGCGTACGACCCAGGCGATGATAAAAGCGCCGAGGATCAGCGCCAGCGCGGCCCCCATGAGATTGTCGCGCAGGATATCATTATTCTCTTGGACCACCACCGACACAGGCATGCCGACAAAAAGAATACCGATGACGCGCCCGGCGCTATCTTGGATCGGCTCATACACGGCAATATGGGGTTTGCCTAAAATATCGACCGCGCCATGATACGGTTTCTTCTCGCGGAACACGCTATCATAGGCGGGGCCGGGGGCGAGTTTGGTGCCGACGGCGCGCGCTCCATCGGGCCTCAGGACGGTGGTGGTAACGCGCTCGTCGTTCTGAAAGATGGTCGCCACGCCGCCGGTCAGCTTGCTGACGGTATCGACCAGGCTGACATCGAAGCCGACCGCGAGATCATTCAGCATCAGTTGGTCGTTCATCATGGAGAAGCGGCCGCCGCGCTCATCGATTAACTGTTTCAGAACATCGAGCCCGCGATCGACATTCACCTGCGCGTCGCGCAGTAGCGCCTTATGAACAACGCGGTATGAATTTGCCGTGATTGCTCCTGCAATAAGAGCAACCAAAGCGATAAAGGTGAGGATCAGACGTTGCTGAACCCCCAGGTTTTTCAGTCAAAATCGACCCATCGCCATCGCCGGACCCTCCTTAAGGGGAATCTCTCCGCCGGTGCCGGAACATGCATATTACATCTATATTTTTACTGTTTTTTAGTAAAGAGCGAGTTGATATTTTCAAGCCGCCC
>NZ_LAJY01000209.1 GCF_000963705.1 Elstera litoralis
CCGTCGTCAGATTAATCGTCGTCGGCATCGTCTTACCTCGAAAAAGAGAATATCCACCTCCACTATGCCATTCATTTTCGATGAATAAATGAACAAAAGATTAAACACGAAAAATCTGATTAATGTTCAATCATAAATACGGTTATCAACCATCTGATGACTCGATAGTAATACGTAAAATCAACCACAAAATGAACAATTATGTCACTGCACCCTCAATACAATCGTAATTCGACACTGGCTTTTCTGATTGCGGGTAAGCAGGCGGGGCAAATTCCCCCACGCACCTTGCCCCTTGCGTCCCCCTGGCAAACCCGCGCACTTCACGCGCGGGCGAAGGAGCTCAGCTCTCGTTGCCGGTGCCAATTTTATCGGTCACTGCCCGCGGCGGACCAACCGGACTCCAGCTTCTCGAGGCCGCTTAAAGCGCCTTTTCCCCCTTCGCCGCCTGCCACAGCGCTTCCATCTCTGCCAAGCTCGCCGCCTCGACCGATTTTCCCTCCGCCGTCAGCGCCGCCTCGATGAACCGGAACCGCCGGTCGAACTTGGCGTTGGTCGAGCGCAGCGCGGCTTCCGGGTCGATATTCAAGTGCCTGGCGAGGTTGACGGCGCAGAACAGGATATCGCCCAACTCATCTTCCAGCCGGGCGGTATCGCGGGTGGGGGCGGTGAATTCGGCTTCGAACTCGGCCAGTTCTTCGCGCAGTTTGTCGAACACGTCGTTCGGGTCGGTCCAGTCGAAGCCGACGCGGGCGGCGCGTTTTTGCAGTTTTAGCGCGCGGAGCAGGGCGGGCAGGGCGCGGGCGACGCCGTCGAGCACGCTGCCCGGCCCGTCCGTAGCTTTCGCCGCGCGCTCCTCGGCCTTAATCACTTCCCAGGCCGCGACTTGCCCCTCGGCGTCGCGGCCATCGGGGGCGGCGAACACGTGCGGGTGGCGGCGGATCATTTTAGTGGCGATGGTGTCGGCCACGTCGGCAAAAGTAAAACCGCCCGCATCCTGGGAAATCTGCGCCTGGAACACCACCTGCAACAGCAGATCGCCCAATTCCTCCTTCAGCGCCTGCGGATCGCCCTCGGCGACGGCATCGGCCACCTCATAGGCTTCCTCGATCGTGTAGGGAACGATGGTTTCGGGCGTTTGCTCCAAATCCCAGGGGCAGCCGGTGTCGGGATCGCGCAGCCGGGCCATGATGGCCAGCAGGCGCGCCATCGGGTCGGCGTGATCGGGCGCGGGGAGGGTCATGCGGCGGCATCATCCAGGAAGACCGGAACGCGGACGGTTTGGCCCTTGGTAAGGACATAGAAGGCATCCTGGGGCCGGTCCTGGGCGAACATCGCCTCTTCATCGAGCCCCAAATAGAGCCCGCGCAGGATGATCCCGGCAATGCCGTGGGAGATGACGATATGCGGAACCGTTACCTCGGCATGCTCGTCGAGCCAATGATCGAGCCGGGCAATCGCCGCCGCATCGCCCTCGCCGCCGGGGGCGGTGCGGAAAATATCGATCACGTCGCGGTTTTGCTGCTCGGGCGGCAGGCTGGCGCGCATTTCCCGCCAATCCTGGCCCTCCCAGGCCCCCGCCGTCATCTCGCGCAGGCGCGGATCGATGCGATGGCTCAGCGCATACCCGCCGGGGCCGCGCCGTCAATTCGTCGGCAATCAGCGCCGCCGTTTGCCGCGTCCGCCCGAGTGGGCTGATCTGGAGCGGGAGCGGGCCGGGGGCGGGGAAACGCTCGGCGAGAAACGCCCGCGCCGCCGCCCCCATCGCGCGGGCTTGGGCTTGCCCGAGATCGGTGAGCGGCGAGTCGCCGCCGCCCTGCATGCGAAAGCTTTGATTCCACAGGGTTTGCCCATGGCGGAACAACAGAATCACGCGCCTATCTCCTCCGGAGCACAGCCGAACCGCAACAGCACGCCGCTGGGATCATGAATGTAGAATTCTTTCATACCCCAGGGGCGAATTTCAAATGCCGAAAGCCGAGGGACGCCCCGCGCCGCATACTCGGCATAGAGCGCGGGAATTTCGCCGCCGCGAATATAGCATGAGGTGTTTTCAGCGAGGTTACGGTCCGCCGTGTGCCAGAAATGCAGCTCCATACTGCCGCGCCGAACGATGAGATAATTATCGTCGCTATAAACAATCTCGGCAAAGCCAAGCAGCCCCGCGTAGAAACTTTGCGCTTCCGCAAGATCGCGCGCGGGCAAAACGGGCAGGCAGACGGCGGCATCAATCATCTCGGGATCTCGCAGGCAAAGGGGGGTAAACCCACGCGCTCGCGGCGGCTACCGGGTGGTGATGACTTTATAGAAAACCACCGGAACGGAGACAAGCTCCGTAAAATGACGCTCGTGAGCGCGCCGTAATAGCGTGGGGTCCAGGAGTAAGGCATTAGGGGCCTACCCTATTCCTGACCAAACCAGCGTCTAAACTGCGCCAAGGTTTGCGCAACCGCTTTATCGCGCGCGGCGGGATTCGTACCAACATAGGCTTGCCCAGTCTTATCCTTACTGGAGGCAAGGCCCGTGCGCAGCGTGAGCGGCAGATTCGGCCAATCGAAATCATGATACGCGCCGGAGTAGAGCGTTAGCGTAATCGCGTCGGGCCAGCGCGCGGCAATCGTCTCACACGGCTGCGGATCGGTCCAATTGTCGGCCGCGCCCATTTCGATGGCCAGCGGCACCCTCGGGTGCCAGCGCGGTTGATCCGCATAAAACTGGCAGCCCGGATAAAAGGCGACGCCCCCTTTGAGGGCGGTTTTCCGTCCGATGACCGAAAGAACTGTGCTGCCGCCGTTCGACCAGCCCAGCAAGGCGATTTTATCGGCCTGAACATCGGGGCGCTGGGCTAGATAGCTAGGGTTGCCCGAACATCGTCGGCGCGCTCGACCGAGGCGCGCACGGTTCGATCTGTCGTCCGGCATTGGCCGCCCAACCCCCGGCTGCCAAAACTATCGGGAAAAATCACCAGATAGCCTTGATCGACAAGCCGTTGCCGCCATTCATCGTGACGCGCGCCTAAGGCGTCATTTTTGCTCCCCAGACCGCCACAGCCGTGCAGCGCAATGACCGCCGGGCGCGGACCGCTCTGGGGGCCGGAATCGACAATGGCCGTCAGGGTGACGCCCGTCGGACCGGGGTAGGTTACGGTTTGAAAGGCCCGACTGGGAAACGCCGGCAGAAGCGCCGCCGTGAGCGCCTGTGCCGTGAAGCAAAAATGCCTCATGGGGAGTCCAATCTAGGGAGCGCCGCCTGTAGCATCAGCCAATGCGCATGAGCAAAGACGCAGGGGCCTCGCTTAGACTATCGGGCGGCAGCGCAACCGTTTCGAGCGCGCGGGTTTGGGTCATCATGGCAAAACCATGCAGCGACGACCAGATAAACAAGGCATCTTGAGTGCGGACCGCATCGCTGCAGGCGGACCGCTCGGGGAGGCGGGCCAGGGCTGAGAGCAATACGTCGAACGCATGCCGCGCATGGTGCATCATCGCCGGGTGAGTGCTTGGGTCGGGCAGGGTACTGCCGAACATCAACCGATAGTCCAACGGATAGCGCGCGGCATAGTTCAAATAGGCCACGCCGAGGGAGGCTAAATCCGCGTGAGGATCGCCCGCGCGCGGCACAGCATCCAAATACGCCGCAAATTCCGCAAAAGTCTGCGCAACGATTTCGGCCAGCAGATGATCGCGGCTGGGAAAATGTTTGTAAGGGGCCTGATGGGATATCCCAAGACGGCGAGCAACTTCGCGCAAACTCAAGTGCTCCAGGCCGACATCGGCGATGATCGCTTTTGCCTCGGCAAGGGACGCTTGTCGCACGTCCCG
The DNA here is from genome assembly GCF_000963705.1 of Elstera litoralis. Classification (GTDB taxonomy): domain Bacteria; phylum Pseudomonadota; class Alphaproteobacteria; order Elsterales; family Elsteraceae; genus Elstera; species Elstera litoralis. The sequence continues at coordinate 3,822 of NZ_LAJY01000209.1, forward strand.
CTTAGGCTTTTTCGGCTCCATTCTGTTTCCGTCGCGTCATTCCAGCCATTACGAGCGCCATAATGCGGGTCCGCCCCCAGCGCGGCAAGGGCGAGAGTGCGGCTTCGAGCAGTTTCGAAAGAAAGCCGGGGCGCACGGTGCCAACGCGGCCCAGGGCGGCAAGCGTTTCGGCACCAACCGCCTTGGGGGTAAGGGCTTGACCCATCGTCATGCCGCCCGCCCGGCAAACCCGCTGGCGACAGGGCCGGGAGCCGCCGCGAGAACATCGACCCCGAACGGCGCAAGCTCGCGGCGCAGCCTTCCGCAAAGGTTTGAATATGGGCCTTCGTTGCCGCGTAATGGGCGGCGCGCGGCACGCCTTGGAAAGCGACGATTGAACTAAACAGGATAATGCCGCCGCGCTTCCGGCTTACAAATTGCCTTCCCAGCCCGTGGCAGAGCTGCACAACGGCCCGGCAATTGACATCGAGCATCTCCAGTTCGCTCGCCAGCGTTTGGTCGAGAAAAAGGCCGGAGGTTCCAAAACCCGCCGCCGCCACAAACAGCCCGAGGTCGTAGGTCTCGGCCAGTGACACGAGTTCGCTGACCTGTCGTGCATCCGCAAGGTCGGCGGCAACCGCTTTGGCCTCGATCCCATAGCGCGCGATCAAATCATCGGCCAAATGCTGAAGAACGCTTGCCCGGCGCGCGACAAGAATGACGTTCAGGCCCGCTTCGGCCATCCGAATAGCCATTTCCCGGCCAATGCCGTCTGACGCGCCCGTAACAAGCCCCCAGGGACCATAGCGCTTCTTGAGATGAGTTAGCGTCATTCTAGAACCTCAATCGCAATCTCGGTGGTGCCATCCGCCGCAACGGAAAAAGCGGCTTCGTCAAAGCGGGGAGCCCTAAGGGAGGGACGGATATTGCCGGAAACCCCCCAGGCTTCCGTAGGGATTCCAAAGAAATTCTCGTCTAGCCGCCGATTGCCATTCCGGTCATGGGAAACCGCAAGGGCGTATCGACCGGGGGCAATATTCGTGAACCGACACGCGGTTTCCGGTGCTGCAGGCAACCAGAGGGTTACGGCTTGATCGGGTTTGAGCGGAAACGTCTCGGGCTTCGAGAAAAGCGAACAGCCGATTTCCCCCGTAACCGCACCGGGGGCGGTGATGCGCGCCACGATTTCGCCCGCCCATGCCGGAGTGGATAGAAGCATTCCGGCGGTGAGCAGGACCAAAATTCGACCATGAGCGCGTCGTCTTTGCTGAGATTGCGGCATGTCCATCTCCGTAGTTGACGCCGTCTACCATGACGGAGAAAGATGACACTGTCAACTATGGCCGCAGAGGGCGGAATGCTGTATATCTAAATGTCGCATAATGCATATTATGTGATGAATGGATAAAATGCCAATCAGAGTGAACCCGCCAAACCCGCCATTCTGTGGGGTCAGCCGCCGGGTCGCAGCAAACCGACCGCAAGATGCCGGAACGCCTCAACCGTTTTGGCGAGAACCGCGCGCGGATCATCGGCGGCGGCAATCCATAGCGCCGCACTGAGGGCGGCCCCGTTGAGCAGCCGAGCGGCGGCCTCAGGATCGATGGGCCGTACCGTGCCCGCATCGATCAGCGCTTGGATCGTCTGGATCGTCGTGCGCAGGCAGGCGGTCTGGTTCGGCCAGCGCGATGGATCGCCGAGCACGGCGGGTCCATCCAAGAGCATGATGCGCTGAATCTCCGGCTCCAAGGCCATCTCGATATAGGCGAGATATTCATCGATAAACCCCAGCCACGGGCTCGCCGCCCGGTCCTGGGCCGCGCGCAGCCGGATCATCATTTCGGCATCGATCTGGTCGATCACCGCCTGCAACAACCCCTTCTTGTCGCCGAAATGATGGTAGAGCGCGCCGCGCGTCAGCCCAGCTTCGGCGGTGAGATCGTCCATCGACGCCGCCGCATAGCCCTTGTCGGCAAACGCCGTGCGGGCGGCACCGATAAGCTTGGCGCGGGTTTCCTCGATCATCTCGCGCGCGGCGCTTCGCCATTGTAGGCCCCCTACTATTTCAGCATACGGCGCGTATGTTAATTGACATACGAGCCGTATGTGTTTATTCAATCACATACGAAGCGTATATCAAACCTTGAGTGAGGAGTGAAAAAGATGACAACCCGCACCGCAATTTTTCCGGCCGGCCGACAGGCGCTGTATGAGATTAACCGCTATTCGGCGGCGATCCGCTCGGGGGATTTGCTGTTCGTCTCCGGCCAAGTCGGCAGCCGGGACGATGGCTCGCCCGAACCGGATTTCGCCAAGCAAGTGCAGCTTGCCTTTAATAATCTGAAAGCTGTGCTGGCGGCGGCGGGCTGTAGCTTCGACGATGTTGTCGATGTCACCAGTTTCCACACCGATCCCGCCGCCCAGTGGGAGATACTCGCCCCCATCCGCCTCGCGGAAATCGGTGCCCCGCCCTACCCGAATTGGACCGCCGTTGGCGTGAACTGGTTGGCGGGTTTCGATTTTGAAATCAAGGTCATCGCCCGCCTGCCCCAGACCGCCTGATGACCTAGCCCCGTCGCAGCGAAACCGCCGCCCGCAAGCTCGCCGCCAGCGCCTGCACCGCTGCGGGCGGCGCGGCTTCGCTGTAGGCGAGACGCAAGGCGACCTTTGGCAACGGCGGCAGCGTCGGCGCTTCGACTGCGACCATATCCGGCGGGCAGAAGGCCGCAACGCGCACCGTAATCGCGAGACCCGCGCGGATCGACGGCCATAGACCGCCGAGGCTGGGACTGGTGAATACCAAGCGCCAGGGCATCCCTGCCGCGTCCAGCGTCGTCAGCGCGGCTTTGCGAAACAGGCACGGCGCATCGAGCAAGGCGAGCGGCACCGGCTGGCCGGGCGGCAAGCGCCAGTCGGCCCCCGCCACCCAGGTCAGCGCCATCTCGCCGAGATCCTGCGCTTCCGGCGGGCGCTCGTCGGTGAAGAGCAAAGCCAAGTCGATAGCCCCTTCGCGCAATAATCGGGTAAGGGTTTCTTGCCGCTCTACCCGCCCCTCCAATAACACCTCCGGATGGGCGCGGGCGAAGCGGGCCAGGGCGTCGGGCAGGATCGTATCGGCGATATCCTGGGGAACGCCCAGCCGCACCCGGCCATTCAGGCCCTGCCCGCGTACCGCCTCCAGCGCCTCATCGTTCAGCGCCAGTAGCCGCTGCGCGTAGGCGAGCAGCACTTCCCCGGCTTCGGTCGGCACCAGGCCGCGCCCGGATTTCACGAACAGCTTTCGCCCGAGTTGGGCTTCCAGCCGCCGCAATTGCAGGCTCACCGCCGATTGCGTCCGCCCGACCCGATCCGCCGCCCGCCCGAACCCGCCGAGATGGGCGGCGGCGGCGAGGGTGCGTAAAATGGCCAAATCGAGAGTGTCGCTCATTACATTTCCAAAAATAATGTTTCACATACAATTTATCAATTTTTTCTTAAGCGTGGCGAGGGGCTATGAAGGGGGCACGAACCGTTCACCCTTAGGAGAAAGCCCATGCCCCTCGTTCGCCTCGACCTGCCGGAAGCCCTCGCCCCACAAGCCCGCCCGATTGCCGATGCCGTTCATTCGGCCCTGGTGTCGGCCATCGGGATTCCCGCTGACGACCGTTTTCAGATCATCAATATCCACAATCCCGCGCATCTGATTATCGACGCCAATTACCTCGGCATCGCCCGCAGCCCCAATGCGCTGATTGTGCAGATTTACCTGCGCCAGGGCCGCACGGTGGAGCTGAAAAAAGGCGCTCTATGCCGCCATCGCCGCCAATCTCGTCGCGCTCGGGCTGCGGGCAGAGGATGTGCTGGTATCGCTATCAGAAAACGATTTGCCCGATTGGTCCTTCGGGCTTGGGCTTGCTCAATATTGCTAGCCGCGTACACTGCCGCCCTTACCTATCCGAGCCGCTTGGAGTTTCATGGATGACCGCTTCTAAAACCGTTCTCGTAACTGGGGCAACCGCCGGGTTCGGCACCGCCATCGCCCGCCGGTTTATCGACGAAGGCCATCGTGTTATCGCTACCGGCCGCCGGGAAGAGCGGCTTCAGGAACTTCAAGCCGAGTTTGGCGCCGATAAGCTGCACCCGCTGACCCTCGACGCGCGCGACCGCAAGGCGACGGAAGCCGCCTTCGCCGCCCTGCCCGCGCCCTTTGCCGAGGTCGATATTCTGGTGAATAACGCCGGTCTCGCCCTCGGGCTTGGCCCCGCGCCGGAAGCCGACCTCGACGATTGGGAAGTGATGGTCGACACCAACGTAAAGGGCATGATGTTTGCCACCCGCCTGCTGCTGCCCGGCATGCTGGCGCGTGGGCGCGGCCATATCGTTATGCTCGGCTCGACCGCTGGCGAATTCCCCTACCCCGGCGGGCATGTCTATGGCGCGACGAAAGCCTTCGTGCATCAATTCGCCCTCAACCTGCGCGCCGATCTGGTCGGCACCAACGTGCGCGTGACCGATATTCAGCCCGGCCTCTGCGGCGGCACCGAGTTCTCCAACATCCGCTTCAAAGGCGACGACGCCAAAGCCGCCGCCATGTACGCAGGCACGCAGCCGCTGCTGGCCGAGGATATCGCCGAAGCAATCTATTGGGCGACTGCCCTCCCCGCGCATGTCAACATCAACAGCATCCAAATGATGCCGACCTGCCAAGCCCCCGGCCCGCTGGCGGTGAAGCGGCAGGGTTAGTCGAGCCCGATTAGGGATTTGAATTCAGGGGTTAGATAGTCGCGCAGGTCGGCGTAAGAGATCTGCGCAATAGGGGTGCCGATGGCATAAGGGCCGACCTCATAGAGGCCGAAATAAACGCCAAAATTTGCCCCCGGCACCCAGCGCGCCTGCTCGCCGACGGCCTTCGTCATATCCGCAACGGTGAGCGGCTCGTACTCCCAATCTTCCCGCTTGGCGAGGACGCGTAAGGATTTTTCGGCTTCGCGGGCCAGCGCCGCTCGCCAAGCCGTATTGGGCCGAAAAACATCAACCGCCGTCAATTTCCGAGCGCGGGCGAGGTCGATAGCAGCGAAATCCGACCCATACAGACCATGCGCACCGCCCGCATAGGTATAGGTCGTATAGTCGAGCACCAACAGCCGATCCCGATACAGGCTGGCCTTGAAGGCATTATCCGTCTCGAAGGCATCGTCCCCACCGGGTTTCGGGGCGGCGGCGCTCAAAACCTTCAAGGCGGGGGCGAGAAACTGCGGGAAGCGGTTTGCTTCGGCTCGAATGCGCATCAGATGATCGATCTGATCGGCCGCCGCCACCGGGGCGCTGCGATAACTCTGGCGGGCGAGCAAAACGCCGTAGGGGTTCGGCAATACCAGCAGCGCTTCGTTTCGATAAAAGTCCGTCTGTCGGCTCAGAGCCGTGCCGATGCAGCCTTTGACGTAATCCTCCCCGCCCTCCTTCGGTGCCCAGCGCGCCTGACAGATTTTTCCAACATGGGCCAGCCACCCGCGTTGATCGCTGCGCAGCAGTGGTTTCGCCTCCTCCGGCGCACGGGCGATCACATTGCGATATGCCGCTGCCAACGCCACATCGGCCTTGGATAGATCGGGCGACGCACAGATGCTTTTCTCGACCTCGGTGCTGGCTTTGGCACAGTCGAAGCTGGGGGCGGCTTGGGCGTGAGACCAAGGAGTTATTAAAATAACAGAGAGAAAAAATTTAAATGTCCAATGTTTCATCTGGATATCCTCCACACAAAAATTGCTCACAGGGAGGTATTTTGTTTCTAACTATATCGAAATTTAATGGCGGATCAATAATTTAAAATCAGGTTTAAAATAACGTGATAATTCATTGAATGGAACTTTAAGCACCATATTCTCTCCGTGATATGGAAGAAAATCAGCCTGCTCAATATAAATACCAAATGAACCTTCTGAAAGAGCCCATT
>NZ_LAJY01000021.1 GCF_000963705.1 Elstera litoralis
AAACGCCCCGCGCCCCGGATGATTGGAGAGCACCACCGTATTGAGCGCCCAAACTTCCTGCCCGAGCGCCTGCAACGGCAAAACCGCCGCGCTATTGCCGACATGACCTTGAACGACGGAGGATTGGATCGACAAAACGGGCATGCGCGCCACCGGCTGAGGCAAAAATAAACGATATTGCAAGCGCTTATAGGACAGGTCCGGCCCGACGCCAAGAAAAAGCCGCGATCTCTGATGCCGAAAAACCGCATAGCGGCAGGGTTTCTGCGGCATTCTTGCTACATCGTGACGCAGAGGGGACCCCTGGCAATTCCCGCCCCTGCGTTGACTTGCGGGGGTGGTCGGTCTAGGTATTGGTCGCATTACAATTGTCTGCGGAACGCTTCGAATTTCAAGAAGGCGTGCGCGGAGTGGACCCGAGGGAAACGGTCTCGTTTGAGACTTTTTTGCCTCGGTTCTTGGGAAGGGGATCAGAGGATATGGATGCGCGTAAACGGCCCCTGTCGCCGCACCTGCAAATCTACCGCTGGCAAATCACCAATTCGATGTCGATTCTGCATCGGCTGACGGGCGTTGCCCTGTCGGTCGGAACCTTGCTGCTGCTGTACTGGCTGGCTTCCGCCGCTGCCGGTCCGGCGAGTTTTGCAACGGCACAAGCAGTGGTCGGCTCGTGGATCGGGCGGCTTGCGCTGTTCGGTTGGTCGATTGCTCTATTTTATCACCTCTGCAACGGTCTGCGCCATCTCGCCTGGGATGCCGGATATGGGTTCAGCCTGCCCGCTGTTACCAAATCCGGCATGGCAGTCTTCGGGGCAACCGCCGTTCTCACGCTCGCGGCTTGGATCGCGGGCCTCGTGATTTAAGGAAGCAAGCGCCATGAACGCACCGAACGGAATGCGGACGATGCTGGGCCGCGTGCGCGGCCTGGGATCGGCGAAAAGCGGGTTCGCCCATTGGTGGGCACAGCGGATGACGGCCTTGGCCCTCGTTCCGCTCGTGCTCTGGTTTGTCATCAGCATCATCAGCCTATCCGGCGCCGATCACGCGGCGGTTTCCGCCTGGGCCGGGCATCCGGTCAGCGGCGTGCTGCTCATCGCGCTGGTGATCGCGGTTTTCCACCATGCCCAACTGGGGCTTGCCGTGGTGATCGAAGATTACATGCATGAGGAAGTGGCGAAGATTGTCGCTTTGACCGCCGTGCGGGGCTTTGCCTTCCTCGCGGGCCTCGTCGGCGTCGTCTCCGTGCTGAAGCTGATGGTGGGGAAATAACATGACCCAGAGCTATAAGATCGTCGATCATACCTACGATGTTATCGTGGTCGGCGCGGGCGGCGCGGGGTTGCGCGCGACGCTCGGCATGACCGCCGCGGGCCTGAAAACGGCCTGCGTCACCAAAGTCTTCCCGACGCGCTCGCACACGGTTGCCGCCCAAGGCGGCATCGGGGCCTCGCTCGGCAATATGGGTGACGATAACTGGCGCTACCACATGTACGATACCGTCAAGGGTTCCGACTGGCTCGGCGACCAAGACGCGATTGAGTACCTGTGCCGCAACGCCGTTCCCGCCGTTTACGAGCTGGAACATTTCGGCGTTCCGTTCAGCCGTACCGAAGACGGTAAGATTTATCAGCGCCCCTTCGGCGGCCATACGCAACGCTACGGCGAAGCGATGGCGAAACGCGCCTGCGCCGCCGCCGACCGCACGGGTCACGCCATTCTCCACACGCTGTATCAGCAGTGCCTGAAGCATAAGGCGGAATTCTTCGTCGAATATTTCGCGCTCGACCTGATTATGGACGAGGAGGGCGCGTGCCGGGGCGTGATGGCGCTGAATATGGAAGACGGTGTCATCCACCGCTTCCGTGCCCATATGGTCGTGCTGGCGACGGGCGGCTATGGCCGCGCCTATTTCTCCTGCACCTCCGCCCATACCTGCACGGGCGACGGCAATGCGATGGTGTTGCGCGCCGGTCTGCCGCTGCAGGATATGGAATTTGTTCAGTTCCACCCGACCGGCATCTACGGGTCGGGCTGCCTCATCACCGAAGGCGCGCGCGGCGAAGGCGGGTATCTCACCAATTCCGCTGGCGAACGCTTCATGGAACGCTACGCCCCTTCCGCGAAAGATCTCGCCAGCCGCGACGTGGTGAGCCGCGCCATGACGGTTGAAATCAACGAAGGGCGCGGCGTAGGGGCTGCGGGCGATCACATCATGCTTCATCTGGAGCATTTGGACGCCGCCACGCTGCACGAACGCCTGCCGGGCATTTCCGAAACCGCGAAGATTTTCGCGGGTGTGGAAGTGACGAAAGAGCCGATCCCGGTTCTGCCGACGGTTCACTATAATATGGGCGGGATTCCGACCAATTATATGGCCGAAGTCATCCGCCCGTCCGAGGCCAACCCGGACGCGGTGGTTCCTGGGTTGATGGCGATTGGGGAAGCGGCCTGCGTGTCGGTCCACGGCGCGAACCGCCTTGGCACCAACTCGCTGATCGATCTCGTCGTCTTTGGCCGCGCCGCCGCCCATCGGGCCGCCGACGTGGTGAAGCCGGGCGCGCCGCACAAGCCGTTACCGGCCAATGCGGGCGATAACGCGCTGGCGCGCCTCGACCGCATCCGCAACGCCAAGGGCGGCAGCACGACCGCTTCCCTGCGCGACAAGCTGCAACGGACCATGCAGGCCCATGCCGCCGTGTTCCGTAACTCGAAGCTGCTGTCGGAAGGCGTGGAGAAGGTCAATGGGCTCGCCAAGGGCCTCGACGATCTCGGCATTACCGACCGCTCGTTGATCTGGAACAGCGATCTGATCGAAGCCCTGGAGCTCGATAATCTGATCGGGCAAGCCCAGGCGACGATGGTTTCGGGCGAAGCGCGCAAGGAAAGCCGGGGGGCCCACGCCCACGATGATTTCCCCGACCGCGACGATGTGACCTGGATGAAGCATTCGGTGGCCTGGGTGGATGAGAAGAGCAATGTCTCCCTCACCTACCGTCCGGTGCATATGTACACTTTGACCGAAGAGGCCGAAGTTTTCCCGCCCAAGGCGCGCGTGTATTAAGGGGATCGTAAAATGGCTAAATTTTCTCTCCCAGCCCATTCGACGATCAACGAAGGCAAAACCTTCCGCGCCGACGGGGCAAAGCGTGTTAAGCGGTTCCGCCTGTACCGGTGGGACCCGGAAACCGGGCAGAACCCGCGCCTCGATACTTACGAGATCGATCTCGATAAGTGCGGGCCGATGGTGCTCGACGCGCTGATTAAGATCAAAAACGAAATCGACTCGACGGTCACGTTCCGCCGCTCGTGCCGCGAAGGGATTTGCGGCTCCTGCGCCATGAACATCGACGGCACCAACACGCTCGCGTGCTTGAAGCCGATCGACGACGTGAAAGACGATGTGAAGATCTACCCGCTGCCGCATATGCCGGTGGTGAAGGATCTCGTGCCCGACCTGTCGGTGCCTTACGCCCAATATGCGTCGATTGAGCCTTGGCTCAAGTCCGAAACCGTGCCGCCGCCCGATAAGGAACGCACGCAGTCGGTGGAAGAGCGCGCCAAGATTGATGGCCTGTGGGAATGCATCCTGTGCTTCTGCTGCTCCACCTCCTGCCCAAGCTATTGGTGGAACGGCGACCGCTACTTAGGCCCGGCTATTCTGCTGCAAGCCTATCGTTGGCTGGCCGATAGCCGCGACGAGCATCAGGGCGAACGGCTCGACAATCTCGAAGATCCGTTCCGCCTGTATCGCTGCCACACGATCATGAATTGCACCAAGACGTGCCCCAAAGGGTTGAACCCTGCCAAGGCCATTGGTGAAATTAAGAAAATGATTGTCGCGCGTAACTAAACGCGCCGCTCGACCGTAAACACTGGCAAGAGCCCCGATCGGCAACGGTCGGGGTTTTTTACGCGCGTTGCACAGGTTTTGCCCAACCGAATCGCGGCCTTAACAGAATCGTAAGGGAGAAAAGGTTAACCTTACAAAATGATCGGCTCTATCGTCCCCTTTTTTAGAGTAATACGTAAAGTCCGACACATTCGCGTAAGCTTTGTCGCAATTGTTTTGCTTGTTTTAAGTTTGAACCCCGCCTCGGCCGATACCCCGCCGCAAAAATTTCTGGTGATGGAAAGCTATCCTTGGGCTTTTTACGAAAATGACCGGGTCAAAGGTGCCTCGGTCGAATGGCTGGCAGCCCTGGCCGCAACCCATAAGCTCGCCCTAACGCCCGTCGTCACCTCCTTCCAGCGCGGGCTCGATCTGGTGAAGCGTGGGGATATCGACTTTATGATCGTCCCGGACTCGCCGCGTTTCCGCGACCTCGGCACGCCGGTCTTCCAAGTCCTCAGCGTTCCGATGGTCCTGGTCGCACGGCCGGGGCTGCTGGTGACGCCGCCCGAAAAACTGATGAACCTCAAGTCACTCGGGATTATTTCGGGATTGGAGCTGAGTGAAATCGAGATGTCCCCCGTCGTTTTGCCGCCAACGGAGGATGTTCAGGCCGATAGCGCCCTGCGCCGGATGGCGGTGGGCCGGTTAGATGGGCTGATCGTCAGTAAATTTGGCCTGATGGCCGAGGCGGCACGCCAAGCCCTCCCGATGAATAACTGGCCGCAACGGCCCTTCGGCACGCTGCAACTCGCGCTGTTTCTCGGCCCCCACACCCCTGAAAACCCGCAAACCGATGCCGTTGTGCGCGCGGTGCGGCAAGCGCGCGACACGCGCTCGTACCTGCCCTATCTCGCCCGGTATCTGAGCCCCGGCCCCTGACCCCCGCCCCTGACCGCAGTGCAGCGCAGCCGCGCGCGGGGTTACACTTCCCCCGGAAGGCAGGAGCGCTACAAGCTTTTCTGCCGATTTCATTGCGATCAGACTGACCCGACCATGCCCTTCACCACGCCGATCGACGAAGACCCCGATAGTCTCAGCACCGCCTCGCCGCTCAAGCGCTATCGCGCTGCGGTAAAAGCCGGGCGGATGCAGGACGATGCGCTGCAAATCGGGATCCTCACCCGGCTGGAAAGCTTGCAGGCCGAACTTGCGGGCTATGTGCCCGTGGGGGCCGAGCCGCCACGCTGGCTCGGCTGGCTGAAGCGCGACCGCCGGTCCGTGCGCCCGAGGGGGCTGTATATTCACGGCTCGGTCGGGCGCGGCAAATCGATGGTGATGGATCTTTTCTTCGCAACCGCCCCGGTGCCGAAGAAGCGGCGCGTACATTTTCATGCCTTCATGGCCGAGATTCACAGTCGGCTGCATATTCTGCGCCGGGAGCATAAGGACGGTTTGGCCGACCCTCTAGCGAAAGTGGCCGAAGAGGTCGCCGAACAAACCTGGCTGCTGTGTTTTGATGAGTTCGTCGTGAATGATATCGCCGACGCGATGATTCTCGGGCGGCTGTTTCAGGCCCTTTTCGATCGCGGCATTGTGATGGTCGCCACCTCCAATTTTCCGCCGTCGATGCTGTATAAGGACGGGCTGCACCGGGATCGCTTCGAACCCTTTATCGCGCTGCTGGAACAAACGGTCGAAACGCTCACCCTCGATGGGCCGCGCGACTATCGCCGTCTGCGCCGCCTGGGCGAGCCGGTCTATTTCGCGCCCCTCGGGCCTGCCGCGACGCAGGCACTCGATGCCGCCTTCCTCGATCTCACCGACGAAAAACGCGGCCAGCCGGAGAGTGTCACCGTAAACGGCCGCTCGGTGCCGGTGCCGCAGGCGGCGCGGGGCGTGGCGCGGTTTCATTTCGATGATCTCTGCGCCAAACCCTTAGGCGCGTCCGACTATCTCGCCATCGCCCAGCGCTATCACACGCTGCTGCTCGATACCGTGCCGCTGCTGTCGCCGGAGAATCATAATGAGGCGCGGCGCTTCATCACCTTGATCGATGCGCTTTACGAGGCCAAAACCAAGCTGCTGATGGCCGCCGAAGCCTTCCCCGATCAGCTTTACCCGGAAGGGCGCGGCGCGTTCGAATTTCAGCGCACCGCCAGCCGCCTGATGGAAATGCAAAGCGAGGAATATCGGCTGCTGCCCGCCGCCGCAGCAGCAGACGCCGCGTAAAAATACATGCGGTTGTAATCGCTCCCCTCTGCTAAGCTCCCGCCGCTTGGGATTTGCTTTAGGGGAAAAACGATGACGCTTCGGTCACGGGTTATTTTGTTTGTGACGGTCATCACCCTCACCTTGGCGCTGGGCATGACCGGCACCCAATGGTGGCGGCAACAAATCAACGAAGAGCGGTTCGCCACCGCCACGATTCGCGGGCAGGAAGTGCTTTGGCATAAGATCGTCGAAACCATCCACCTGAACCTTGAAGCGCACGTGCGCCAAATCGACTCCCTCCCCGGTCTGCTCCCCGCCCTCGCCAGCCAAACGCCCGCCGCCCTGCGCCAAGCGCTCGACGGGTCGGAGGCGCTGAAAGGCGTGGATTATGTCGAAATCCTCAGCCCCAAGGGCGAAAGCCTCTTCACCACGCAGACCGGCATGAACGCCCAACCCCTGCTCGATCAAGGGGCGCTTCAGGCGAGTCTAACCGCAACCGGCCCCGTGCGGCGCTTACAGCAGGATGCCAGCCGCAAGTTCGTCATCGTCAGCGCGGTGGCCCTGCGTCAGAACGGTCAGGTCTTAGGGGTCTTGACCGTCGGTCGCGATAGTCTCGCGGCGATGACGGAACTGAAAACCAGCCTGGGCGGCGATGTGGCGCTGCTTAATCTGCGCGGACGCATGGTCGCTTCGACCGATGCCCCGCTGTGGCAAAGCCTGAAAACCATCCCGCGCCTGCGCGAAGCCTCGCTCAGCGAAGTGGCCGCCGGCTCAAAAACCTACCAGATCACGGCGATGCCGCTGCGCGATGCGGTCGGGCGCCCGCTCGCCAGCCTCGTCGGCGTTACCGATATTTCTGCGGCGATTGCCCAGCGGGAAACAGTCGATTTCGTGGCGGGGGCCGGAACGCTCGGCTTCTTAGCGCTCACCGTTCTCGTGCTCTCCTTCTACCTTGCGCGCTCCTTCAGCCCGCTGCGGAACGCCATTCAGGCGCTCGACGCTTTGAGCCGAGGCGATACCAATATCGATCTCGAAGCCAGCGCCGCCCGCGATGAAATCGGCGCGATGGCGGGTGCCGTCGATCGGTTCCGCGACACCACCATCATCGCCCAGCGCCTCGCCGAGGAGCGCGAGCTTGCCACCCGCCGCCGCGAGCGCCGCCACGAGCGCACCGAAACCGGCATTCGCAAGTTCAACAAACGCTTCTTCGCCAGCATTGGCGAGTTGACCGATGCCGCCGAGCAGATGACGACTTCGGCAACGAAACTCTCCACCCTCTCCAATAACGCCTCCGAACAAAGCGTTCAGGTGGCCGGTGCCGCCCATCAGGCGACCGCGAATGTGGGGGTAGTGGCGCAGTCGGCGGACGATCTGTTCCGCTCGATCCGCGATATCGCCGATAAGGTCGCCCGCTCCACCGCAATCGCCCATCGCGCCATGCAGGAAGCCGAGGAAACCACCGTGAAGGTGCAAGGGCTCTCGGTCAGCGCCGGACGGATTACCGAAGTCGTCGATATGATTAACGGTATTGCCCGGCAAACCCGCATGCTGGCGCTCAATGCCCGCGTGGAAGCCGAACGGGCGGGGGTCGCCGGGCGCAGCTTTGCCGTGGTTGCCCGCGAAGTGAAGCTACTGGCCGATGCAACCGCCGGGATGACGGAAACGATCGCCGAGCACATCAATTCGATTCAAGCGGCGACCGGCGAGACCACCGGCGCGATTACCCGTATTTCCGGCACCATCAACGCCCTCAACGATATCGCCGACGATATCGCCGTCGCCATTAAGCGCCAGGGCGAGACCACCGGCGAAATCGCCCATAGCGCCACCGAGGCTTCAGACGGCGTCGGCGAAGTCTCCGAGAAAATTGTTCAAGTCTCGGCGGCGTCGATGGAAACCGATATGGAGGCCATGTCGCTGAACGATGTGGCGTCGTCGGTGAAGCAACAGATCGAAACCATGTCGCACGAAACGCAAAAGTTCTTCAAAACCCTGCGGCTGGCGTAAGCGCTTAAACCCGCTGCGCCAGCCAGATGGCGAGTCGGGAGCCGGTTTTGATCGCAGCCTCCAGCACCGGAAAGGCAACCGCCTCGCGCCCGCCTTCGGCAACGGCGGTATCGCGATGCTCAAGCTCTTCGGCGCGGAACTGATCGATCTTTTGCTTCAGCGGCGCTTCCGCCTGGCCCAGGCGCTCGGACTGCTCGGCATAATGCTGATCGATCACCTCTTCCACCGCGATCGTGCAGGCCATCGCCGCCTTATCGCCCATCAGGGCTGTCGCCGCGCCCAGGGCAAAACCCGCCACATGCCAGAGCGGGAAGAGCGCGGTCGGGCGAATGCGCCGCTGCACCAACTCGGCCTCGAAGGCTTCGAGATGCTCGCGCTCCTGCTCGGCCATATGCTCGATTTTGGCGCGTAAGGGGCTGTTCGAGCGCAGAAAGGCCAACTGCCCTTCGTATATCCGTTTTGCGCCATATTCGCCCGCGTGATTGACGCGGACCATCCGGCGAATTTCTTCCTCCGGGCTTAGGTCGCCGGGCAGCGGCAGGGCGGACGTGGGGGCAGACGCGATCATTGCGAAAGGCTCCTTACGCTTTGCTCTGGGCCGTTCGGATCAAGACGATGACCCCCATTAGCCCAGAGATAATGAAATTATACCCGGCCATCGAAATGCCGAGGAAGGACCACGCCACCTCATCGCAGCGCACCACCGGCGTTGCCAACAGCGCGGTGCGCAACTGATCGATGGATTGCCCGGCCCCGAGGGTCGACCCGCAACTGGCGGTGCCCTCCCACCAGTGCCACTCCACGCCCATATGGAAGGCCCCGATCCCGGCGGTGACGAGCAGCGCCAGTCCGGCAAGATAGGTGAGCGACCGCGCCGAGCGCGTAAGGCCGCTGCGCACGAGGAAAATCGCCAGCAGCCCTAAGCCTAGGGCAACCGCGTGGGGCCAGCGCTGATAGAGGCAGAGAACGCAGGGCTGCAAGCCGCCCCAAAACTGCGAGATCAGCGCGACCGCGAGCGCGACCCCACTGTAGAGCGGGGGCAGGATCACCAAAGGCATCAGCCGGGAGCGCGAGCGATAAGAAGCCATGCAGCAGATATACGCCTGTGGGCGTGCCATGCAAGCGTCGCCTGATCCGCAAAAAAGGGAATTGCGCGAAAGCAAGAGCGGCGCTAGGGTGCCGTCGCTTTCGGTTTCGACCTTGGAACGGGCTGGAAGCATGTGCGGGCGTGGTGAAACTGGTAGACGCGCTGGACTCAAAATCCAGTTCCGAGAGGAGTGTCGGTTCGATTCCGACCGCCCGCACCAAATTCTATTACAGACATGACATGGAAGCACGATTTGCAGGCTGGATGTCTTTGTGCTATTTCATGAATCATGAGTGCAGAACTGAAGATTACCGTGGCCAAACAGGTGTCGCGCCCAGACGCGGAAGACAGCCGCGCGGTCGACCCGGCGCGTAAGCCGTGGTCCGCCCCGTTACTGATGTCATCCTCCATTGAGGCCGTAACACAGCACGCCGCGAATACCGTGTCTGATGGCACGGGCAATTTATATTCCTGAGAACCTCGCCCGGAGATCCTTCGGGCATCAGCCTGCGCGTCACTAGGTTGGACATGTCTTCAGCGCACGACCTGCCATCATGAGCGCGTTCGCAGGCTTCGTGTCTCTTGGAGCCGACCTGCCGCCGGGGACACCGGAACGGCTCTCAAAGGCCCTGGAAGGTAAGGGGCTCGGCAAGGCCGTGGTGCGCCGCTTCGACCAAGGCGTCTTCGTTTTCCGTCAACGCCTCCTTTCGCCGGAAGACCGCTACGAGCAGCAACCTTGCGTAGGCGCGGATGGGCAAATCCTGTCGATGTTCGATGGTCGCCTCGATAACCGGAGCGAATTGCTGGACGCGCTCGGCCTGCACAGCCCATCGCATCTTCCTCTTCCCGATGGTGAGATCGTTCGGGCAGCCTACGAGCGCTGGGAAGAAGAGGCCGTGCCCCGCCTCCTCGGCGAATTCGCATGGGCCGTATGGAATGCCCGTGATGGGCGGCTCATGCTGGCGCGGGACCTCAGCCAGAACCGCGCCCTGTTTTTCAGCAACGGCGATGGCTTCACCGCTTTCTCGACCGGGTACCGGCCGCTGCTCGCGCTGCCGCAAATTCCGCGCGATGTTGATGATCTGGCCATTGCCGACCTGCTCCTAACCAGTCCCGACGCGAGTGGACGGAGCTTCTACAAGGCTATTTCGTGGGTCGGTGCCGCCGAGCGCGTGATAGTGACCGCCTCAAGCCTGCGCCGAGACCGCTTCTGGGAGCCAGCGCCGCGCCCGATGTTACGCCTGCCAAGCGATGCGGATTACTGGGACGCCGCGCGCGGTGTTTTCGAGGAGGCCGTCGCCTGTCGGTTGCGCGTCGCAGGCCCGGTCGTGTGCTCGGTCAGCGGCGGGCTGGATTCGAGCGCAGTTGCCGCGACCGCCGCCCGCCGCTTGGCACCGGGCATAGTGCATGGGCTGTGCATCGTGCCCGTCGCGGGAGCCTATCTGTCCGTTCGGGCGCATGAGTATGCTGACGAGCGTCCCTTCGTCGCAGCCCTGGCCGTGCAGCACCCGAATCTCCAGGTCGAATATTTGGAATCCGCCGAGGTTCGGCCCTTTGAACTGGACCCACGGCAACTCTTCCTGGCGGCTGGCGCGCCCCTCCGGGCACCGTCGAACGCCGCTTGGTTCCTCCCCATGCTGCACCGCGCAGCAGACCTGGGCGCAACGACGCTCCTGAGGGGCGATCTCGGCAATCTTACCTTCAGCGCCGAAGGTTTCACGCAGCTCTCAGCCCTACGCCAGGGCGGCGCTTGGCTGACGTTGGCGCGCGAGTTCGCCGCGCTGAGGCGGACTTTGCCGTCGTCCAGTTGGCGGGCACTGGCGCGGTATCAGACCCTGGAAATGTTGCCGGATCGCGTGCGGGCAGAACTGCGTCGGATACGACGCCACCGAAACCCATTCCGCTCCCCCAACCCCGTATTTATCAACCCGGACTTCGTCCAGGACGCTGGCCTGGACGAGCGTAACAGGCACCACGGCGTCGCGAGGAGAGACTTCTGGACGGCGAACGGCGTGGCGTCCCTCCTGCGCTATGTCTTGCTGCGCTCACGCATGCAGGGAGAATCGTCCGCAGCGCTGCGGAGCATGACCGGCGTCACCTCGTCGGACCCTTTCTCCGACCGCCGAGTCATTGACTTCTGCCTGTCGTTGCCGCCCGACCAATTTCTTCGAAACGGGGAATGGCGACGGCTGGCGCGACGCGCTTTTGCCGATCGGTTGCCGACCGAAATCATCGAAAATCGGAAGCGCGGCGCACAGAATACCGACTGGCATACGCGCCTAGCCCCTTATCGCCCAAACTTGGCGGAGGAATTGGAGCGGTTGAGCGGTTCTGCGTTGGCCACGCGCATTCTCGACGTGCCCCGGATGAAGCGCATTCTTGCTGGCTGGCCGGACGACCCCCGCGCCGTCGAGGGCGATGGTCAAGTGTACCGCGTTAGTCTGTTGCGCGCGCTGCATGTCGGCCAGTACCTAAGCTGGATTGACGGCGGAAACCGATAACAGGTGCTCAGGCATACCCAAGCCGCGCCATAACCGTGGCGTGGTCGCGTTCGATTTGATCCGCCTGCGCCGGGGTCAGCGCGTCCCGCCAGCCACCGGCGATACCCCGCCGGAAGAACCGCACGGCCTTGATGGGGCGCTCGTGAAAACCATATTGCTCCTCGGCGGCGGATAAGGCATCGAACCGCGTCGCTGCGACGGCGCGCTCGACCGCCTCACGCTCTGCGGCCCAGCCCAGGTAGCGGGCGACCCTCAGCAGCGCGCCCGCTGCGTCGACGGTCATGTCCTCGTACCGCAACAGCAGGGGGGCGGCATCCCTGGCGCATCCAACCAACTCTCCACATGCGCGCTCCAGCTCAACAACCGCTGCGCCAGTTGGGTCTTGCCCCGTTTCCCGCCGCGCGCCAGCGTCGCGGCTGGCGCGGCCATAGCGGCGATGGCCTCATCCACCGTCATGCCCAGATGGGCGGCCAGGGATACGGCCACATCGCGCGGGTCCCGCGCGATGTAGAGGGTGCCCAATGTCAAAGCCGGCGGGAACAGCGGCTCCCCTGCGGACGTCAGCGTCCAGGCGTCGTGTACTTTGCGGAGCTGGGGTTCAGCGTGCCGACGCGCTTCGAGTTCGTAGAAGCATGGCCGCAGCGCTTCGGCCTCGTCGTCCGTGAGATCACCGGAATCGACATCCAGCAGCAGATCGAAGGGACTCCGGTTGCTGGCGATCGGGGCAAAGCCAACCTTGGCGGCGAAGTCTGGCGGCGCGCCGTCCCGGCTCAAGCTGCTCAACGCCAGCCGCAGCCATGTATTTCCCGACTTGGGGTAAGACGCCAGCCAGTGATATCCGCTCATGATCTCCCGCCGAGATCGCGCGCTGCCTGGCGGGCGACAATCATGGACACGGTGGCGTCCAGCGCTCCCAGGTCGGGCACCCGCGCCAGCCGCAACGACGGCAGCACCGCGATGCGCATGAGCGCGGACATCAGCGCCGCGCGCCGTCCCATCCGGATGGCCGCCCCCCGGCGATAGACCGCGCCCACCAGATCGTCCATCGCCATGCCGCCCCCGTACCGGGGTAAAACCCGCGTGGCGCGGGTCCGACGCCATCGTCAGATGGTAAATCGCGGCAAGCGGCAGGGGCTCTGCCGAAAAGCACCCTTCGACCCGCAGGTGGAATTTCTCCAGTTGGGCGCGACTGCGCTCCAGCCCGTCGGCGCACAGACCCAGCCCGTCGAGAGAATCGCGCCACAACTTGATGCGGGGAAAGGACGGCAGCACGCGCGGCCCGCCGGGCGCCGCCACCTCCACGACCGTCACATCGTCCGCCAACACTCGGTAGCCACGACGCAAGAAGGCGGCGGTCAGCGTCGACTTACCGACCCCGGAAGCCCCCGCAAAGGCGACCGCCCGTCCATTGATCTCCACGCAACCGGCATGCAACGGCACGAGGCCACGGGAATGGCACAGGAAGCCGAACACGCTCCCCAGCAGAAATACCCGCACGTCGGGGGCGGTTGGGTCCATGTAGGGCTGTATGGTTACGTGCCGACCGTTTTCCACGTAGTAGGCCGCCACGCCGGCAACCGCGTAACGGCAATCGCCATCGGCACCAACCTGAAGCAGCGGCCCCTCGAACACCGGGCGCTCCAGCCGGTCGGGCACAGTGCCGAGACGAATTTCGACATCCGGCACGCGGTCGTCGCCGTTCCATTTCAGCAGATCCGGGAGCGGCAGCTCGGAGACGATCCTAAGACCGCATAGCGCATAAGTCATGGCTGCGACCATTGCCCAAGCGTGGATTGATCGTCAAGGAAAGTGCGGCGAATGCCGAAGGCACCTCCGCCGCCAGCCCGCGCCGCATCAGCCGACCTCCACGAGGCCCTGTTCTACCATCCTCGTCAGCAGTGCCAGCACATCGCGCTCGATGCAGGCGATATCGGCGTCGTAGACCTGGACCAATGCGCCCGCCAGCGCAGCCACCGTTATCGACTCCTCCAGGCGCTTCCAGATGTCGGTGCCGATGGGGTCCAAGCCGAAATATACACCTTTCTCGACGTTCATTATGACCATTTCGCCCCCGACCTCGGTGGCCAGCACATCAGCGACGCGCCAAAAGTGCGTGGAGCGGTCGAGAGGGACTTGGCCTGAATTGGGCATATGGCTCTCGAATAATCGTTTTGTCGGGAAAAGCATGGTCGCAAGTTCGGGCGACGACTGTCAAGACGTTAGGGGGTCAGCGGACGGCAGCTTGACTGACAAGAACACCAGAAACACTATACCAAGGGTGGCGTAGGCGTTCTGCTATTCTCTGATGGCATGGTAAACTATGGCGATTTCGCCGACCCGGC
>NZ_LAJY01000210.1 GCF_000963705.1 Elstera litoralis
ATTTCATCTGAACTACACTGAGTTAAAAACAGTTTTCAAACCTGATAATGAGCCTTTGAAACCTAATAGCAGTTTCGGTATCCCCGACACCCTGCGGCGCGAGACGTTCCAAGCTTTAGGTAAACATTACGAGGTCTTGCACGCCACATTCATAAGAAACGGTGCGACCAATTATTGCAGCCAGTTCCGCGCCTATTGGAGCAATGAAGATAGGCACGATTATTTATGGCAGCATATGGTCTCGGGCTGGCTCTGCACCTCCCGCAATCGCCCGATGCCGCCGGACGCGCTGAAAACGCTCCTAACCCATATCACTTACAAATCAAGCGAGATGCCGCGCCCGGACGATATTGTTCGAATGCCCATCCCCGGCGAAGCGCCATCCTTGCCCCAATAGGCCGCCTCACCAAGCAAGCTTTGCCCCGCCGCGCGTCATCCGTTAGGATGCGCCGCGCTTTTGCCCCCGGCGGGCTGGAAATTCGGTGTTTAGACAAGGAAAAGAGTGAATGGTCTCTGCTGCTCCCCTGATGCAAGGTAAACGCGGGCTGATTATGGGCCTCGCCAACGATAAATCGATTGCCTGGGGCATTTCGCAAGCGCTCGCCGCCCACGGGGCCGAACTGGCTTTCACCTTTCAGGGCGAAGCGCTGGAAAAACGCGTGCGCCCGCTGGCGGCGCAACTGGGCGCGACGGAAATTCTGCCCTGCGACGTGAGCGACCTCAGCTCGGTCGATGCGGTGTTCGCCCATCTCGAAAAAGTCTGGGGTAAGCTCGATTTCGTCGTTCACGCCATCGGCTTTTCCAATAAGGAAGAGTTGAAGGGCAAATACGTCGATACCAGCCTCGATAATTTCCTGCTGACCATGAATATCTCGGTCTATTCCTTCACCGCCGTCGCCCAGCGCGCGGCAAAGCTGATGACCGATGGCGGCAGTATGCTGACCCTCACCTATTACGGTGCCGAACGGGTGATGCCGCACTACAATGTGATGGGCGTGGCGAAAGCGGCGCTGGAAGCCTCCGTCCGCTATCTCGCTGTCGATTTGGGCGGGCAGAATATTCGCGTCAACGCCATGTCCGCCGGGCCGATGAAGACGCTGGCGGCGTCGGGCATCGGCGACTTCCGCTATATTCTGAAGTGGAACCAGTATAATTCGCCGCTGAAGCGTAATACCACCCTGGAAGACGTGGGCGGCTCGGCGTTGTATCTGCTGTCGGACCTCTCTAGTGGCGTGACTGGCGAAACCCATCACGTCGATAGCGGCTATCACGTCGTCGGCATGAAGGCCGTGGACGCGCCCGATATCAACGTTTCGAAGGACTAAGTCTCTTGGCCGGCAATTCTTTTGGCAGTGTTTTTCGGTTCACCACCTGGGGGGAAAGCCACGGCCCGGCCTTGGGCTGCGTCGTGGACGGCGTGCCGCCGCGCCTGCCGCTGACGGAAGCCGATATTCAGCCCTGGCTCGATAAAACGCCGCCCCGGCCAAAACCGTTTCACCACCCAGCGGCGCGAGCCGGATGAGGTGAAAATCCTCTCCGGCGTGTTCGAGGGCCAAACCACGGGCACGCCGATTTCCTTGATGATCGAGAATGTCGATCAGCGCTCCAAGGATTACGGCAACATCGCCCACGCCTACCGGCCCGGCCACGCCGATTTCACTTATGATGCGAAGTACGGCATTCGCGATTATCGCGGCGGCGGGCGTTCGTCGGCGCGCGAAACCGCCGCCCGCGTTGCGGCTGCCGCGATTGCGCGCAAGGTGCTGGGGCCGGAGATCGTCATTCGCGGCGCACTGGTCCAACTCGGCACGCAGACAATCGACCGCGCGGCGTGGGACTGGGATCAGGTAGGCGAAAACCCGTTCTTCTGCCCCGATGCGGGGTCAGTTGAGCGCTGGACCGAGTATCTCGACGGCATCCGCAAGGACGGCTCCTCCTGCGGGGCGATCATCGAAGTCGTGGCGTCGGGCGTTCCCGCTGGGTGGGGCACGCCGCTGTATGAAAAACTCGATAGCGAAATCGCCCGCGCCATGATGACGATCAACGCCGTCAAAGGCGTCGAAATCGGCGATGGGTTCGCCACGGCGGCCTTGCGTGGCGAAGAAAAACGCCGATGAAATCCGCATGCTTGACGGCAAACCGCAGTTCCTCGCCAACCACGCGGGCGGGATTCTCGGCGGGATTTCGACTGGGCAAGATATCGTCGTGCGGATGGCGATTAAGCCGACCAGTTCAATCCTCATTCCGCGCCAAAGCATCACCGCCGAGGGGGAGGAAATCGACGTACAAACCAAGGGCCGTCACGACCCCTGCGTCGGCATTCGCGGCGTGCCGGTGGCCGAAGCCATGCTGGCGCTGGTGCTGGTGGATCAAATGATGCGCCACCGCGCGCAGTGTGGGTGAGCGTTCAATAATCAAAAAGGGGAGAAGAAGGATATGCCGCAGCCGGATAAAGTGATGGACCTACACACGCCGGACGACAGCAGCCTCCCCGACGATTTGAAACCCTACTTCCAGAAGTGCCGCGACAAGCTCGGCATGGTGCCGAACGTGCTGCGCGCCTGGCTGTTGCGCCCGGAAAAACTGCGTACTTTCATCGCGAGCTATAACGAGTTGATGCTGGGCCAATCGGGCCTCAGCAAGCTGGAGCGGGAGATGATCGCGGTGGCGGTGTCTGCCGTCAACCGCTGCTACTATTGCCTCGTCGCCCACGGCGCGGCGGTTCGGCAGCTTTCGGGCGACCCCGAGTTAGGCGAAATGCTGGTGATGAATTACCGCGTCGCCGAACTTCCCGCCCGCCAGCGCACCATGTTGGATTTCGCCGTAAAATTGACCGAATCCCCAGCTTTAATCGCTACGCGGGATCGTGAGATTTTGCGGGAGCATGGGTTTAGCGACGCGGATATTTTCGATATTTGCGAAGTGGCGGGGTTTTTCAATATGACCAACCGCGTTGCCCACGGGGTCGATATGATCCCTAATCCCGAGTATCATCGCCAGGCACGATAGGGAGAGCCGCAATGCGCCGGTTTTTGGTAGGTTGTTTGAGTATTCTGGGCGTTCTTTTTCTGCTGCTCGGCGGCGGTCTCGGCTATCTCGCTTGGTGGGGTTTCAGCACCTTTGAGGAGGCGAAAGCCCCTGCCCTGCCCACGCATCTGCTGCTGACGCTGGCCATTCAAGCGAGCCGCCCGCCAGCCAATCGAATAACCCGCTGAAAGCCTTCACCGGCGACAGCCTGTCGCTGCGCGATATCGTTAGCCGCATCGACGGCGCGGCGATCGATGGGCGCGTGCAGGGCTTGTTCGTCGATTTCTCCAACGCCCGCCTCTCGCCCGCCGCCGCCCAAGATCTCGCCGCCGCCGTGCAGCGCTTCAAGGCCAAACGCAAGCCCACCTACGCTTTCGCCGATACGATGGGCGAGGCGGGCGGTGCCACCTTCACCTATGCCCTGGCCGCGCAGTTTGACCGCGTCTGGCTGCAACCCGCCGGGGCCTTGGGCATCGATGGGTTGGCGCTGGAGCGGCCCTATCTTGCCGAAGCGCTGAAGACCATCGGTGTCGCCCCGCGTCTCGATCAACGCCACGAGTTCAAGGGCGGAATCGATATGTTCACCGAAGCCGGGCTCGCGCCAAGCTTGCGCGGCTCCTTACAAAAACTCACCGACGATCTGCTGGGCCAAGCGGTCGAGATGATCGCCAAGGGCCGTAATATCTCTCCGGACGACGCGAAAGCCGCCATCGATACCGCGCCGATTGCCGCCCAAGACGCGGTAACGCAAAGCTTGATCGATCAAATGGGCTATCGCAGCGATGCCCTGCGCGCGCTGAAAGACACGAGCCGCACGCAAGCCACCGTGTCCTTGGACGATTACCGCGTGCCCGATACGCTGCCGAATGCCGCCCTGCGCATCGCCGTTATCGAAGCCGCAGGCCCGGTCGTGCGCGGCGGCGAGAGCGACGATCCTTTTGCCGATGAAGGCAGTTTTGCCGCAGGCCGCGTGGTGGCCGCCTTCACCGCCGCCGTGCAGGACCCGACGGTGAAGGGCATCCTCTTCCGCATCGATTCGCCCGGCGGCTCCTATGTCGCCTCCGATACCATTTGGCAGGCCGTGCGCGCCGCCCAGGATGCTGGCAAGCCCGTCGTCGCCGTCATGGGCACCTACGCGGCCTCGGGTGGTTATTTCGTCGCCGCGCCCGCCGATAAAATCATCGCCCAAGCGGGCACGCTCACCGGCTCCATCGGCGTCTATAGCGGCAAATTCGTGCTCTCCGGTCTGTGGGAGAAGCTCGGCATTCGGTGGGAACGGGTCGCCAGCGGCGCGTCGGCGGGGCAAAACAGCCCGAACCGCGATTTCACCCCGGCGGAATGGGCGCGCTTCCAGGAAAGTCTCGACCGGATTTACGCCGATTTCACCCAGCGCGTCGCCGCCGGGCGGAAGATTCCGATGGAGAAGATGGACGCTATCGCGCGCGGCCGGATCTGGAGCGGCGCTTCCGCTAAAGATGCGGGACTGGTGGACCGTCTCGGCGGCATGACCGAAGCCGTGGAAGAAATGCGCGCCCTGCTGCGCCAACCCGCCAATACGCCGCTCCGCCTCGTCGATTACCCGGCAGCACAGAATAGCTTCGATAAGGCGCTGAAACTCGTCTCGAAGCTGGAGCAAACCGCCGTGCGGATCGAGGGCGTGCGGACGCAGTTGGAGCCGTTGCTGAACGGGGAAAGCCTGTATGCGCCGGTTGGGACGCCGCGTTAAGGTTTACGGGCGGCAATGAGGAATTCCTTATTGCCGTCCGGTCCCTCAATCGGGCTGGGCACGAGACCGATGATAGTCCAGCCTATCTGTTCGCTCAACCACGCCTGAATTTTCGCACAGACCGCGTCGTGCTGCGCCGCATCGCGCACGATGCCGCCCTTGCCGAGATTGCCGCGCCCCACTTCGAACTGCGGTTTAATCAGCGCGACCAGCGTGCAGCCAGGCGCGGCGAGCGCCAGCGCGGCGGGGAGCACTAATGTCAGAGAAATAAAGCTGGCATCGCAGACAATCCAGGTCGCGGCCCCAGGCGCGCCAGATGATCCGCCGTTAGGTCGCGGGCATTGGTTTGATCGAGGGCTTCCACGCGCGGGTCGATGCGGAGTTTTTCGGCGAGCTGCCCCTGCCCCACGTCCAGCGCTAAAACGGCCTCGGCCCCGCGCGCCAGTAGCACCTCGGTAAACCCGCCGGTGGACGCACCGATATCCAGCGCGCGCACGCCGGTGGGATCGAGCCCGAAAACCTCCAACGCGCCGAGCAGTTTCAGCGCCCCGCGCGAGACCCACGGATGATCGGGCACCAGCAGCCGAATGGTGGCAGGATCGGCAACCTCGGCCCCGGCTTTGGTGGCGATTTTTCCGGCAAGCTCGACCTGCCCGGCCAGGATCATTTGCCGCGCCCGTTCCCGCGAGGCGGCGTGCCCGCCCGCAACCAGGGCCTGATCGAGCCGCATTTTTAAGCCCGCAGCGCTGCCGCGTCCGTCAGGCCAAGCGCCTGTTCCACCGTCGCGGCGATCTGACGGGCGGAAAGGCCCGCCTCCTCATACTGCTTCGCCGGGCTGTCGTGATCGATGAAACTATCGGGCAGCACCAGCGGGCGAACTTTCAGGCCGCCATCCAAGCGCCCGCTGAGCGCCAGATGGTGCAGGACGAGGCTGCTGAAGCCGCCGACCGAGCCTTCTTCCACCGTTAGCAGAACCTCATGCTCAGCCGCGAGCCGGTCCACCAACTCGGTATCGAGCGGTTTGGCGAAGCGGGCATCGGCCACCGTCACCGGCAAACCACGCTGGGCCAGCAGTTCCGCCGCCGCCAGCACTTCGGCAAGCCGGGTGCCGTAGGAGAGGATGGCGGCGCGCGCGCCTTCCCTCAGAATGCGGCCTTTCCCGATAGGCAGCGGCGTGCCGCGCTCCGGCAAATCGAGCCCGACGCCCTCGCCGCGCGGATAGCGGAAGGCGATGGGGCCAGAATCATAGGCAGCCGCCGTCGCCACCATATGCATGAGTTCGACCTCGTCCGCCGCCGCCATCAGCACCATATTCGGCACCGCGCCCAGGAAGGCGGTATCGAAGCTGCCGGCGTGGGTCGCGCCATCGGCCCCGACCAGCCCGGCACGGTCGATAGCGAAGCGCACGGCAGATTCTGAATCGCCACGTCGTGAACGATCTGATCGTAGGCGCGCTGAAGGAAGGTCGAATAGATCGCGCAGAAGGGTTTCAGCCCTTCGCAGGCGAGCCCCGCCGCAAACGTCACCGCGTGCTGTTCGGCGATGCCCACGTCGAAGGTGCGCGTCGGGAAAAGCTTACCGAAGCCCGATAGGCCCGTACCGGAGGGCATGGCGGCGGTGATCGCGACGATGCGATTGTCGGCCTGGGCTTCGGCAATCAACCCGCGCGCAAAAACTTCCGTATAGGTCGGCACATTGCTGGCGGGCTTGGCTTGGGTGCCGGTGAGCACGTCGAACTTGCTCACCCCGTGGTATTTATCGGCGGCCTCTTCGGCGGGCTTATAGCCCCGGCCCTTTTGCGTGACCACATGGATCAGCACCGGCCCCTCGTTCGGCATATCGCGCACATTGCGCAGCACCGGCAGCAGGTGATCGAGGTTATGGCCGTCGATCGGGCCGATGTAATAGAAGCCCAATTCTTCGAACAAGGTGCCGCCCGACACCATGCCGCGCGCATATTCCTCGGCCTTGCGCGCCGCGCGCGTCACTGTCGGCCCCAGGGCTTGCGCCACGTCTTTGGCCAGATGGCGCAGCGAGCGATAGGATTTCGAGGAAATCAGCTTGGAGAGATAAGCACTCATCGCGCCAACGGGCCGCGAGATCGACATATCGTTATCGTTCAGGACAACCACGAGGCGCGAGCGCATCGCGCCCGCGTTATTCATCGCCTCATAGGCCATGCCCGCGCTCATCGCACCATCGCCGATCACCGCGACGATGTTGCGCGCCTCACCCTTCAGATCGCGCGCCACCGCCATACCGAGCCCCGCCGAAATCGAGGTGGAGCTATGGGCCGCGCCGAAGGGGTCGAAGTCGCTTTCGGTCCGCCGAGTGAAGCCGGAGAGCCCGCCGCCTTGGCGCAGCGTGCGGATGCGGTCGCGGCCGCCCGGTCAGGATCTTATGGGGGTAGGCTTGATGGCCCACGTCCCAAATAAGCCGATCATGGGGCGTTTTTGAAAACGGCGTGCAGGGCAACGGTGAGTTCGACCACCCCCAACCCCGCGCCCAAATGCCCGCCGGTGCGGCTAACCGCATCGATCATCTCGGCCCGCACTTCCGCCGAAACCGTGCGCAACGCCTCGGCATCGAGGGCACGCAGACCGTCGGGGAGCGTCAATTGATCGAGCAGAGGGGTATTCACCATCGAAATCAGTCCGGCAGAGAGCTAAGAAGATTAGGCGCGGCGGTCGACGACGAAGCGCGCAACTTCGCGCAAACGCTCCGCCGCAGGACCGAAGGGGTCGAGATGCGCGCAGGCTTGATCGGCGAGCAGAACCGCCTGTGATCGCGCCCGCTCCACCCCGAGGATCGACACGAAGGTTGCCTTATTCGCGCTCGCATCCTTGCCGGTGTCTTTGCCGGTCTCGGTGCTGGAGCCTTCAACGTCCAAAAGATCATCGGCAATCTGAAAAGCAAGCCCGAGATCATGGGCATAGGCGTTGAGCGCGTGGCGCATCTGCTGGGGCGCTTTGCCCAGAATCGCCCCGGCTTCGCAGGAGAAGGCGATAATCGCGCCGGTCTTCAAGCGTTGTAGCCGAGTGATTGCGCCGATTTCCAGCGGCAGACTTTCGGTTTCGGCCTGCAAATCCATCATCTGCCCGCCGCACATGCCGGCAATCCCCGCCGCTTGGGCGAGTTCTTTAACGAGTTCAATCCGCACCGCCGGGTCGCCGTGAACGCCGACATCGGCCAGCACTTCGAAGGCGCGCGTCAACAAGGCATCGCCCGCCAAAATCGCGGTGGCTTCATCATACATGCGGTGAACCGTCGGGCGGCCCCGGCGCAGTTCGGCATCGTCCATCGCAGGGAGATCATCGTGAATGAGCGAATAGGTGTGCAGCATCTCGACTGCCGCCGCCACTTTGCAGGCCGACGAGGGGGCAACATTGAACAGCGCCGCCGATTCGACCACGAGAAAGGGCCGCAAGCGCTTGCCGCCGCCTAAGACGGCATAGCGCATCGCCGCCGACAATCGCGCCTCACCGCTTTCGCCGCCGCCGTCGGGAATCAGCCGGTCGAGCATGGCGTGAACGTCGGTCGCAACCTCGGCCATCGCCGCTTGCAGCGGCAGGGAGCGCCCGTCAAGATTGGGCATCGAACGGCTCCGTTCCAACCGCACCATCCGGCCCGGCGACAATCTTATCGATTTTTGCTTGGGCTTCGGCGAGCTTTGCCTCGCAGTGGCGGCGCAGGCGCACGCCCCGATCATAGGCGCCCACGGCATCGTCGAGCTTGCCTTTGCCCGATTCGAGATCGCGCACAATGGCTTCCAGTTGGGCCATCGCGTCTTCGAAGCTCAAGCCTGCAATATCGTCGCTCATTCCGACCCTAAACCCTTCCCATCACGAAACATCCGGCGCGGCCATCAGCGCCGTCACATGGGCCGCTGCACTTTCGGCCAACGAGCCCAGGTCATACCCGCCCTCTAAGGTCGAAACAACCCGCCCGTCACACACATAGGCGGCAATGCGCAAAATTTCACGGGTGACCCACTGATAATCCGGCTCGAACAGCGATAGCGACGCTAAAGGATCATCGGCATGGGCATCGAAGCCCGCCGAGATGAAAATGAAATCCGGCGAGAATTCCGACAGCGCCGGTAGAATATGTTCCGAAAAAGCATGACGGAAGTCGCTGGACCCCGCCCCCGGCGCGAGCGGCGCATTCACGATATTGCCAACGCCGCGCTCGCTGCGCCCGCCCGTGCCCGGATAGAGCGGGAACTGATGGGTCGAGCCGAAGAATACCGCCGGTTCCGCCTCGAAAATCGCCTGGGTGCCGTTGCCGTGATGCACGTCGAAATCGATAATAGCGACGCGCTTTAGCCCATAGCGCGCCCGCGCATAGGCCGCCCCGACGGCGACATTATTGAAAAAGCAAAACCCCATCGGCTGCCGCGCCTCGGCATGATGCCCCGGCGGGCGCACCGCGCAAAAGGCGTTCGACGCTTCCCCGGCCATCACGGCATCGACCGCAGCACAGAGCGCGCCTGCCGCGCGCAAGGCGGCTTCCTTGGTACCCGTTGAGGCGATGGTATCGGTATCAATGGCAAGATGCCGCTCTTCGCCGCCGGGAACCGGGTCCGGCATCGCCGCGAGCATGCCTTCGACAAAATCGCGCGGATGGGCCAAGGCCAGTTGATCGACGGTTGCGAGCGGGGCCTCGCGGCGTACCAAGCTTCGAACTCGGGCTCGTCCAAGCGCGCCAGAATCGCCCGCAGCCGGTCGGGGCGCTCCGGGTGCATGGGGCCGGGGTCATGGCCTAAGCAGGCCTCGTGGGTGAATAGCAGCGTCGCCATTTTCGGGTCTTCTGACCTTTCGTTACCGCATCACCCCCCAACCGGCGTAAGCTCGGTTCCGGGGCGGCTCCCTCCCTCAGGGCGCAAGAAGACTATTCCTCGCCCGTTTCGGCAGCGCAACCCGCTTCCACTAAAAAGCGCCACCCGGTCTTCTCCTCGGTTACGTCGAGCAGTCGATGTCCCGCCGCTGCGCAAAAATCCGCAAAATCCCGGTGGGTATTGGGATCGTCGGAAAGCAGAGCGATTTGTTGGCCTGCAACAATCGTTTGCATTGCTTTGCGAAAGCGCAGGATTGGTAAAGGGCAGCGCAGCCCAGTACAATCAAGAGTAATGCGTTGATCTAAAAATCGGCTCACGATTTCAGGCGATTCCTTGAACGTTGCTCTTAGGAC
>NZ_LAJY01000211.1 GCF_000963705.1 Elstera litoralis
AAAAATGAGTACGACAGGCAAGCAAAACGGCCTGGTGAAATGGATCGACACTCGTTTGCCGATCTTCACCCTGCTGGATCATTCGGTGGGCAGCGGCTATCCGACGCCGCGCAACCTGAATTATTTCTGGAACTTCGGTTCCTTGGCCGGCGTAGTGCTGGTGGTGATGATCCTTTCGGGGCTCTTCCTTGCCATGAACTACACGGCCCATGTGGATCTCGCTTTCAATAGCGTCGAACGCATCATGCGCGACGTGAACGGCGGCTGGATGATCCGCTATATTCATGTGAATGGCGCATCGATGTTCTTCATCGTCGTCTATATTCATATTTTCCGCGGGCTCTACTACGGGTCCTACAAGGCCCCGCGCGAGCTGCTGTGGATCTTAGGCGTCGTTCTGCTGCTGCTGATGATGGCGACCGCCTTCATGGGCTATGTGCTGCCGTGGGGCCAGATGAGCTTCTGGGGCGCGACGGTTATCACCAACCTCTTCTCGGCCTTCCCGATTGTCGGCGAGCATATTGTGACGCTGCTGTGGGGCGGCTTCTCGGTTGATAACCCGACGCTGAATCGCTTCTTCGCACTGCATTTCCTGCTGCCGTTCGTCATCGTCGGCGTGGTGATTTTGCACATCGCGGCGCTGCATCAGTTCGGTTCGAACAATCCGCTCGGCATCGATGCGAAAAGCGATAAGGATAAGATCCCGTTCCATCCCTATTACACGGTCAAAGACCTGTTCGGGATTGGTATTTTTGCGATCGTCTTCGCCTTCTTCGTCTTCTTCGCGCCAAACTTCTTTGGCGAACCGGATAACTACATTCCGGCGAACCCGATGCAGACCCCGCCGCATATTGTACCGGAATGGTACTTCCTGCCGTTCTACGCCATTTTGCGGTCGATCCCGGACAAGCTCGGCGGCGTGCTCGCCATGTTTGCCGCCATCGGCGTGCTGGCGGTGCTGCCGTGGCTCGATACCTCGAAGATCCGGTCGACGAAGTTCCGCCCGGTCTACTTCTGGTTCTTCTGGCTGCTGGTGCTGGATTGCTTCGTACTCGGTTGGGCCGGGGGCAAGCCTGCCGAAGGCATCTATGTGGTAATCAGCCGCATCGCGACGGCCTATTACTTCCTGCATTTCCTCGTTGTGCTGCCGCTGCTGGGCAAGCTCGAAACGCCAAAGCCCCTGCCGTCGTCGATTGCGGCGGCGGTCTTGGGGAGTGGGGCCGCGCCCGCGGGTGCCCGCATGGAGAAGCCGTAATGTTGAAGAAACTCATTTTGGCGGCCGGGCTCACGCTCGGCTTGGTTTCCGGGGCGCAAGCGGCAGGCGATGCCGTTACCCTGCCGAAGCAGTCCTGGGGCTTCTACGGCGTGTTCGGCACCTACGACCGGGCGGCGGCGCAACGCGGCTTCCAGGTCTACAAGGAAGTTTGCGCGGCCTGCCACTCGCTGTCGCTGGTCTCTTATCGCAATCTGCGCGACCTTGGCTTCTCGGAAGAGGAAGTGAAGGCGATTGCGGCGGCCTATAAGGTGACCGACGGCCCCAACGATGCCGGTGAAATGTTCGAACGGCCCGCCCGGGCGTCCGACCGTATCGTAAAGCCCTATCCGAATGAAAACGCCTCACGCGCTGCGAACAATGGGGCTTATCCGCCCGATTTATCGCTGATTAATAAAGCGCGCGTTGGCGGGCCGGATTATATCTATGCGCTGTTGACCGGCTATGAAAAGGTTCCGGCGGATGTGGAGCTTCTGGATGGGCAATACTATAATAAGTATTTCCCCGGCCATAAGATCGCCATGCCGCAGCCGCTGAACGACGGCCAGGTGACGTTTGCCGACGGCACGCAAGCGAGCGTCGCCAATATGTCCCATGACGTAACGGTCTTCCTGAATTGGGCGGCCGAGCCCGAGTTGGAAAAGCGTCATCGCTTGGGCGTGCAGGTCATCCTGTTCCTCATCGTGGCCACCGGCTTCTTCTATGCGGCCAAGCGCCGCGTGTGGGCCGATATCCACTAAGCCGCTTTTCACGGCTGAAAAAACCGCGCAAGCCGGGCATGATCGCCCGGCTTGTTGCGTTTAGAGGGAATGATGGATCAGCACAGGAAGATGCCGATTATCGGCGTGATCGGCGGCAGCGGGGTTTATAGTCTCGATGGGCTGCATGGGGCCGAATGGGGCGAGGTTCATACGCCCTTCGGCGCGCCCTCCGATGCGCTGCTGGTCGGCGAGCTTGGCGGCGTGCGCATGGTCTTCCTGCCCCGGCATGGGCGCGGGCATGTGCAAACGCCGAGTACGGTGAATTATCGCGCTAATATTTGGGCAATGAAGGCGCTGGGCGTGACCGATATTCTCGCCGTCTCGGCGGTGGGCTCGCTGAAGGAGGATCTGCCGCCGGGCACCTTCGTGCTGGTCGATCAGTTCATCGACCGCACTTTCGCGCGCGAAAAAAGCTTCTTCGGCCCCGGTTTGGTTGGCCATGTGCCCCTGGCCCATCCGATCTGCTCGCGCCTGGGCGATGCGATTGCCGCCGCAGCTCAGGAGATCGGCCAGCCGATCCGGCGCGGCGGCACCTATATGGTCATGGAAGGGCCGCAATTCTCCACTAAAGCTGAAAGCGAACTCTATCGCGCCTGGGGGTGTTCGGTGATCGGCATGACCAATATGCCGGAAGCAAAATTGGCCCGCGAGGCTGAGATTTGCTACGCCAGCATCGCGATGGTGACCGATTTCGACGGTTGGCACCCCGATCATGACGCGGTGACGGTCGATCAAGTGGTGCGGGTGGCGGGCGCGAATGCCGCAAAAGTGCGGCAGTTGCTGCAAGCCACCGTGCCGCATTTGGCAGCCCCTCGTCCGCCGTGCCGCGACGGCTGCGACACGGCGCTGGAGCATGCGATTATGACAGCACCCGCCCAGCGCGACCCGGCGATGCTGGAGGCGCTTAAACCGCTCCTGGCGCGGGTCATAGCTTAAGAAAGGAGACACTCGATGACGGGTCTCGATCATGTGATTTATGCGTTGCCGATTTAGAGGCGGCGCGGGAGCAGTTACGCCGCCTCGGCTTTGTCGTCACCCCTCGCGGGCGGCACAAGGCTGGGGGACGGCGAATTACTGCGTGATGCTGGCGCAAGGCTATCTTGAGCTTCTCGGGATTATCGACCCAAGTCTGTTCAGCAATAATCTCGACCGCTTCCTGGAGGGGCGCGGGCAAGGGTTGCTAGGGATCGTTTTGGGAACGGAAGAAACGACCGCGCTCGCCGCCACCCTCACCGCGCGCGGCTTGCACCCGGAAGGGCCGCTCACCCTGTCGCGCCTGCTGGAAGCGGGGGCCGAGCCGGTTGAGCCCATTTTCTCGCTGCTGCGCCTACCGCCGGAAGAGCTGCCCGCCATCAATGGTTTCTTCTGCCAGCATCTAACGCCGGAGTTGCTGCGTCAGCCCGGCTGGGAGATCCATCCCAACGCCGTGACCGGCATCGCCAGCGTCACTATCGCCGTCGATAATCCTGAAGCGATTGCGGAGGCCTACGAAACCTTGCTCGGGCGCTCGGCGGTGGTGCCGACCGACGACGCCTGGGCCGTTCACCTGGGCGATGGCAGCGTGCTGCTGTTCGTCACGCCGGAGGAAGCCGCGACGCTCTATTCCCCCCTCAGCGGGCCACCGGAAAGCCCATCCATCGTCGCGATGGCGCTGCGCAGCACGAACCTGGAGCAAACCGCCGCCGCCCTGACCGCCAATGGCGTCGCCTTCGACAGCTCCCCGGCCCGGTGCTGCGCGTCGCGCCGGAGCAGGCGTGCGGTGGGGTGCTGGAGTTTATTGGTTAGAGAGGTTTTGTCGGGGCGCTGCCCCGAACCCCGCCCAAGGGGCTTCGGCCCCTTGGGGAACCCGCTTCTTATCCGAAGAAACGAGGGAATGATCGATTAATAAATGGGATTGCCAAGGGACAAGTCCCTTGCTGGGGGTGTCCCCGCGCGTTTGACGCGCAAAGCGCATCGGGGGTGAAACCCCTGACGTGCCCTCACCGCTTGAAATAATCCTGCACGGCGGTCCAGGCGGCGGTTTGCAGTTTGGCGGCGACTTCGTCGGGCAGATCGGCGGTATAGCGGTTGCCTCGGGGGTTTTGCCGAACAGCGTTTGCGTAGGTCGTGGCGGCGGCGAGATAGGTGCCGG
>NZ_LAJY01000212.1 GCF_000963705.1 Elstera litoralis
TCCCGGCCCCGTCGCCCGCGAGATAAACGCCCGCAACGCTGCTGCGTCCGGCTTTATCGCGCACCGGCAGCCACGCCCGGTCCCGCTCGGAAAAATGAAAGGCGCAACCCGAAAGGTCAGCCAATTGGGTTTCGGGGCGTAAGGACAGGCCGTAGCCAATGCCGTCGCACTGCAAATGCTGCTCCCGTCCGCCCGCGCGCCAGGAAATGCCCTCGACGCGCGCCGTGCCCTCGATCCGTACCTGCTCGACCCCCGACACGAGGCGAACGCCCGCAAGCTTAAGGTCGAGCCCGAATTTCAGCCCGCGCAGCACAATCTTCGGCGCGAGCGCGAGCCCCCGGACCAGCGCCAGTTTTGCGCGGGCAGGTGCGCTATCGAGCACGGCGGCAACCTTCACCCCCGCTTTCAGATATTGCCACGCCACCAGATAGAGCAAAGGCCCGGAGCCGACGAACACCAGCTTCCGTCCAATCGCACACCCCTGCGCTTTCAGGGCGATCTGCGCGCCGCCGAGGGTGAAGACACCCGGTAGCGTCCAGCCGGGGACCGGCAAAATCCGGTCGGTCGCGCCCGTTGCCAAAATCAGCCCCGTATGGGCGAAGCGCTGGGCGGTGCCGTCCAGCGCGAGATCGGCAAAGCCCGGCTCCAAGTTCCACACTAACGCGTTCGGGAAATAATCGATCTGGCCCCGTAGGCCGTTGAACGCCGTGTGCAACGCGGTTGCCTTCGGCGCTTCGGAGCCATAGCGCGCCCGCGCCGACCGGCCATCGGGCACCAGGGGTTGCCGATAAATTTGCCCGCCGCAGGCCGGTGCCTCATCGACGACTAAGGGCCGCAACCCTGCCGCCACTAAGGTTTGCGCCGCTCGAATCCCCGCCGGCCCCGCGCCGATAATCAAGGGCTGGGTCATGCTGGAACCCCTGTCACGATCCGCAGACCGGGCGTTAGCGGTGTCGTGCAGGCACGCAGGCGCGTGCCGTCCTCAAGCTGAACCCAGCAATCCTGGCACGCGCCCATCTGGCAGAAGCCCGCGCGCGGATTGCCGGAGAACTCGCTGGTGCGGACCCGGCTTGCGTGGGTGAGAATCGCTGTCAGCACGCTATCCCCCGCCCGGCCCTCGCAAGGGGTGCCGTCGAGAGTGAAGGGCAGCGGCGTTTCGCTGTGGCGGGTGAGGCGATGCAGCAGCGGCATATCACTTCTCACCAATGAGAATTTTATCGAGCCCGAAGGCGCGGTCGAGCACCAGCATCGCCACCGCCGTCAGCGCCACCATGAGGGCCGAGACCGCCGCCATCATCGGATCGATGGATTCGGTGGCGTACATATACATCCGCACCGGCAGCGTAATCGTCTGCGGCGAGGTCACGAAAATCGACATGGTCAACTCATCGAAACTATTGATAAAGGCCAGCAGCCAACCGCCGGTAATGCCGGGCAGGATCATCGGCACAGTGACGCGGCGAAAGCTGGTCCAGGGCGAAGCCCCCAAAGTCAGCGCCGCCTGTTCGGCACTGCGGTCGAGCCCCGACAGGGCGGCGAGTACGAGGCGCAGCACATAGGGAAGAATGACGATCGTGTGGCTCACCACCAGCCAGCCGAAACTTCCCGTCGCCCCAATCAGCGCGAACAGCCGCAGGAAGGCGACGCCCAGCACCAGATGCGGAATAATCAGCGGCGACATGAACAACCCGTTCAGCGCCGCCCGCCCCGGAAACTGGTAGCGGTCGAGCGCGAGGCCCGCCGGAAGCGCCAAGGCCGTCGCCAAACTGGCCGAGAGCAGCGCCAGCAGCAGGCTATTCTTGAACGAGTCGACGAAATCGGGGTGCTCGAAAATCGCCCGGAACCAGCGTAGGGAAAAGCTGGTCGTGGGGATCGACAGGGTATTTTCCGGCGTAAACGCAACGAGGCAGATAATCGCCAGCGGCGCGAGCATGAAAATCACCACGAGCGTATGGAACAGCAGCGCGATGGGTCCGTTTTTCTGCATGGCGCTTACCCCAAGCTCTTGCGGGCGCGCGTTTCGATCACCCGGTTATAGGTCAACATGATGATGAGGTTGGCGAGCAGCACGAGAATGGCGATAGCCGCCCCCAGCGGCCAATTCAGCTCGTGCATATATTCGTCGTAGACGAGGGTCGCCGCCATTTTCAGCCGCCGCCCGCCGAGCAGGCCGGGAATGGCAAAGGCGCTCGCCGACAGGCCGAAGACAATTAAACTGCCCGACAGCAGGCCGATGCTCACCTGCGGCAGCACGATGCGGCGCAGGGTGGTGAAGCGCGAGGCCCCCAGCGTCCAGGCCGCTGCTTCCACGGTCGGATCAAGCTTCTGCAAGGCCGTCCAGACGGGAATGACCATGAAGGGTAGCATCACATGCACTAGGGCAATGACGATGGCGCTTTCGGTATAGAGCAGCTTCACCGGCCCCAGCCCGACCGCCTGCAAGGCTTGGTTCACGAGCCCCGTCGAGCCGAGCAGCATGCTCCAGCCGAAGGCGCGCACCACGACCGAGACCAGCAGCGGCCCCAGGATCACCAGCAGAAAGACCGAGCGCCACGGGTCGCGCATCCGCGACAGAATATAGGCTTCCGGCGCGCCCACGAGCGCGCAAATCAGCGTGGTCAGCAGGGCCAACCGCAGCGTGCGCCAGAAAATCGTAAGGTAATAATCGTCCGTGAGCACGCCGAGGTAATGGCCGAAAGTGAGGTCGTCCTTGATGCCCGTCGTATGGTCATAGGCGTGGAACGACAGGATCACCGTCAGCACCAGCGGAATAATAACCAAACCAATGAACAGCAGACTGCCCGGTGCCACCAGCAGCGCGGGCGTTAATCGCCGCCCGCTCATGGGGCACGCTCCACGCGCAGGCTGCCGGGGAGCCAGTCGAGCCCGACCGAATCGCCTTCCTGCGGCGGCTCTTCGCCGAGATTGGGGGCCGAGACCGCAAGCGGCCCCACGGGCGTTTCCACAGTGAACAGCCAGGAATTGCCGATGAAAAACCGGCTGGCAATCGTGCCCGAGAGCGATGCCCGCCCTGCAGGCCGCAGTAAAATCTTCTCGGGCCGCAGGCAGGCCGTGACCGCCGCGCCGTCCGCCAGATCCTGCGGCAGGCTCAGCAGCTGCACGCCCTTGACGGAAACGCCCCCCGCCTGCTGCCAAATGCCGTTCAGCCGGTTCATCCGCCCAACAAAGCTCGAAATAAATTCGGTCGCCGGGTGTTCGTAGAGCCGATAGGGCGTATCGACCTGGGTCATCCGCCCCTGTTCCATCACCACGACCCGGTCGCTGATCGACAGGGCTTCGGCTTGATCGTGGGTGACCATAATCGTGGTGGTGCCGACGCGGCGTTGAATGCGGCGCAACTCGAACTGCATTTCCTCGCGCAGCTTGGCGTCGAGGTTCGACAGCGGCTCGTCCAGCAGCAGCAGCGGCGGCTCGATCACCAGGGCGCGGGCAATGGCGACGCGCTGGCGCTGCCCGCCGGAAAGCTGGCGCGGGTACCGCTCGGCCATCGGCGTAAGATGGACAAGGGCGAGGATCTCCGACACCTTTTTATCGCGTTCCACCTTGCCGATTTTGCGCATTTCGAGCCCGAAAGCGACGTTCTGCGCCACGCTCATGTGCGGAAACAGCGCATAGCTCTGAAAAACGATGCCCAAGCCGCGCTTATTCGGCTTCTCGCGGGTAATATCGCGCCCGTTCAGGTGAATTGTGCCGCCTGAAGGCTCGGTAAGCCCGGCGATCATCTGCAAGGTCGTGGTTTTACCGCAGCCGGAGGGGCCGAGCAGCGAGATGAACTCGCCTTTCTCCACCGACAGGCTCACCTCTTTCACCGCCGTTAGATCGGCGTAGGTTTTGCTCAAGCGATCCAGCGTCAGAAAACTCATCACCACCTCGCCGGGGGAAACTCGACCTTGGAAAAGGGCATTGCGCCGCTGTTAAAAGGAGGCGGCAGAGGGGCCGGGAGCGTCAACGCGAAACTCCGTTAGAATGAATTTATTTTGACAAAATTCAGTTATTTGGAATTTATATAGGAATGATGCCTGAAGAATTCGAAAAAATATCCCCCGATCCTAGCGCATCCAGCCTGCGCCGCGCGCTCGGCCTGCTCCGCTTGCTTGCGGCCGACAGCAGCGGCGGCATGCGCCTGAAGGACATCGCCGCCGCCGCCGCCTGCACCCAGCCGACCGCGCACCGGGCCTTGCAGGA
>NZ_LAJY01000213.1 GCF_000963705.1 Elstera litoralis
GGGAGGGGGAGCTATCTTCCAGTTCCGCGACACGGGCTTTCAGCGCGCTGACCTCATCCAACAACCCGCCGATCGCGCGGGCCAGTGGATCGGGCAGATCTTCGCTGGACAGCCCATAGGCGCAGAAATCGACCTTGGCGTCCCCAACCACCTTCGCCGGAATGCCGGTGACGGTGGCCCCCGCCGGAACGGCTTTCACCACGACCGCATTGGCCCCGACGCGCGCGCCGCGCCCAACGGTAAAACCACCGAGCACCTGCGCGCCGGAGCCGACGATCACATTATCTTCCAGGGTCGGGTGCCGTTTGCCGCCGTGCAAGGAGGTGCCGCCGAGGGTGACACCCTGGTAGAGCGTCACATCATTGCCGATGATGGCGGTTTCGCCGATGACGACGCCCATGCCGTGATCGATGAAAAATCTCTGGCCGATTTGGGCACCGGGGTGGATTTCAATCCCGGTCAACACGCGCCCGAGGTGTGACAAAACGCGCGCCAGCGTAACCCAGCCGCGCGTCCACGCCCCATGCGCCACCCGGTAAAACAGCACGGCGTGCAGCCCCGGATAGCATAAAATCACCTCCAGCCGCGAACGGGCGGCGGGGTCGCGGGCGAGAATACTGTCGATCTCATCGCGGAACTGCTTGAAGAGCATGGTGCCCATCATTATCACTAAGGCCGCCCGGGGCGCGGCTGCCCATTGTACCATTCAGTAGGATATAAAAAGTCCTACTGGCGTGGTCAAGTATGCGGCAAACGGCGCTCCTTCTCCAGTGTCTCGTCTGGGGTGGGGTCGTAGGTTGGAAAGAAGGTGCCGAAGTCTATGCCCGAAGTCATCATCAATGGGCCGGAAGGCCGCTTGGAAGGCCGCTATCATCACGGCAAGACGCCGAACGCGCCCATCGCGGTCGTTCTGCATCCCGACCCGCGCGGCGGCGGTACGATGAATAATAAGATCACCTATGCGCTGTACCAGACCTTTGTGCAGCGCGGGTTTTCGGTTCTGGCGCTTCAATTTTCGCGGGGTCGGGCGCAGCCAAGGCAGTTTCGACCGGGGCGAGGGCGAATTGTCCGATGCCGCGTCGGCGCTCGATTGGCTGCAAACCTATAACCCGAATGCCTCGGCAAGCTGGGTGGCGGGTTTCTCCTTCGGGGCGTGGATCGGCATGCAATTGCTGATGCGCCGCCCGGAGTTGGTGAGCTTCATCTCCATCGCGCCGCCCGCGAATATGTTCGACTTCACTTTCCTCGCCCCGTGCCCGGTCTCGGGTCAGGTGATCCAGGGCGATGCCGACGAAGTGGTGCCGGAAGCCTCGGTGGCGAAGCTTGTGCATAAGCTTTCGAACCAGCGCGATATTCATATCGATTATCAAGTGGTGCCGGGGGCGGGCCATTTCTTTGCCGATCAACTGCCGACGGTGACGGCGGCGGTGGATCGTTACGTTAAAGATACGATGGCGGCACTGCCTGCGACGGGTAGTGGCGGGCCGGGGCGCGCGGCCTTTCGTTAACGGTCGCCAGCGTTCGGATTAAAGTGCGGCGGGGGTGGCAGGTTCGCCCCGCCGCCCTCGGTGTTCGAACTGCTGCTGCCCTCGAAAATCGAACGTAGAATCCCCGGCGCGAAGCCGGAGAGCGGGTTGACGCTGACCTGCGGGTCGGCCATCTGGCCGGTGACGGTGAAGGTCCAGGCGAAAATCCCGCCGCCGTCGCCGCCCGTGAGCAAGGTGCCGAGCAGCGGGATCGCTGAGATAACCCGGTTAATCCCCGCCATCGGCACGATCGTGCCGTAGAGATCCAGCTTCTCGGTCGTGCGGTCGATCTTGCCGTCGAGCTTCAATCCCACCGAAAGCCCGGTGGTTCGGCCATTGGCGACGGTGATTTTCTGCGGGCTCACGCGGTAGTCGAGCGTCGCGCGCTCGAAGGCGATGCCTTCGCCTTGCAGCAGTTCGGGAATGCCGGTGATGGAGGCAATGGCCAGGATGCGGCCTAAAACCGGCTCTTCCAGCAGGCGATAAGCACTCATCTTCGCTTGGCCGCGCCAGCCTTCGGCATCGGGTTGGCCGGTTGCGCTTAAGGCCCCGCCGCGCACGGTTTCGATCACGCCGCTAAAGCCGAGGAACGCCCCGGCGTCGGCAGCTTCCAGGGCGAAGCGCCGGTCTTGCCGGTGCCAGAAATCGTTGCGGAGGCGTTTCCTTGCCCGATTTTGGCCGAAAACCCGAGGTCGCTCCACACATCCTGCGTGACCTGAAGCCGCGCGCTCACCCCGTGCGCCTCGCGGTTTGGGCCGAGAACCAGCGTGCCGAGCTTCGCGGTTAAGGCGAGCGAAAGCGGGGGGCTTTCGGGTTGGGCGGCTGTTTGGCGCGCTCGGCCATCAGCGCGGTCAGGTCGAGCGCGCGGCCTTCCAGCCCAATCGTCCAGCCGTCGCGCCCGCGCTTGACGCTGGCTGCCAGATCGGTGCCGGGCAGTTGGACTCGGCGCAGAACCGCCTGAGTAATATCCATTCGGCTATCGAACTGAACGCTGCCCTCGGCCCCCCGGCCCGTGGCGGTGCGATAGTCGAACGCGGGAATCTGGGTCAGGCGATTATTCTCCATCACCAGATCGGCCGTCGCCTGCGCGCTTTCGCCGGGTGGCTTGACGTAGAGAATATCTGCCACCTCCAGTCGCGCGCGGGTTAGGTCGGCCTTGACTTGAACTCTAGCTTGTTTCGGTTTCGATTCAAGATACGTGAGGTTTAGATCGATGGGGCCGCTGACATAGCCGGCACCGGGAAGCTTCAACGCCGCCCGCCCGGAATCATCGACCGCACCGAGCAGGGAGAGGCTGCGCCCGGCATCGCCGAAAGATTCGGTCCAATTAATCTGAAAACCAACGCCATTCAGTTTACCCTTGCCGCCGCCGCTCAGGCCCTTCCGGGTGACTTTCAGCGTCAGCGCCGCCTCGGACAGCGACACGTCTTCGATCACATTGCGCAGGGCGGCGTCGGTCAGCACCGCATCGGCGGCAATCTCCAACTGTTCCACTTTTAGGGCGTCGAGCAGTGGGAAGCCCATCTGCAAATTAACTTGGGCCGCGCCGTTGCTCTGCTTCGGATCGATACCAAAACGTTTCATGAAACCGAGCGGCGGCTGATCCAGCAGCGCCAGCGCCTCTGAAACTGGCCCTTCGATCTGCATGTTTAAGGCCATATGCTGATCCTTGGCCTTCAGCCCGGTAATCGCAATGCTGCCGCTGGGAACGGTTAAACCGCCGCGCACGCGCCCGTCTTGCAGGGTCATCGCGAGACGGCCATCGCTATGGGTATAGGTCAGACTGCCGCCGACGCCCTCCACCGGCGGCAACTTACCCAAATAGGCCACATCGATATTGGCGGCCTTCAGCGTGGCGGTCAGGTCTTGGATATCGGGTTCGCCGTCGCGCGCCGGTAAAACGGCTTTCAGCTTGGCGGAAGCTTCCGACACGCCGCCCTTGGACAGGTTGGTCAAAATCCAGCGGCGCGGATTGGGGGCGACGCTGGCGGGCCAGAGCGTCGGCAGATCGGCGAGACTGACCGTTTTGACGGCCAGCGCCGCCTCGACCTGAAGCGGAAACTGAAGCCGGTTCAGCGCGACCTTGCCCGTCAACCCCGTGCCATTACCCAGGGTGAGGCTATTAATATCGATATCGAGACGATTTTGTTGAAGTCCGACATTTATCTCACCGCCGGCGACCGCCAGAACGCCCGTCGGCAGCTCGGCATGCACCAAACGTCCCGCGCCAAAGCTGAGTCTTGCCGCGAGGCTCTGTGGGTGCCCCCGGCTATCGAGCGTGGCCTGGGCCGTCACCTGGGAGGGCAATTCCAGCC
Source organism: Elstera litoralis (assembly GCF_000963705.1). Classification (GTDB taxonomy): domain Bacteria; phylum Pseudomonadota; class Alphaproteobacteria; order Elsterales; family Elsteraceae; genus Elstera; species Elstera litoralis. Next base: position 3,842 of record NZ_LAJY01000213.1, read on the forward strand.
CGGTTAACTCCGGCAGACCGGGTAGGCGCGCGGCGATGGTCGAGGGCATCAGATTGGCGATGTCCCCATTGACCGTCCAAACATCATCGTCCGGCTGCGTCGGGTCGGCGAGATTTAGCCTGCCGAAGAGGGTGATGCGCGTTTCCTGGCCGGGCAAAATCAGCGTGCCCTCCATCCCGCCGAGGGGATTGCCGGAAGGGTCTGCCTGCAAGGTCGCGGAGAGATCGTTCATGCGCCACTCGACGTTCATCCGCTCGTCGACCAGAAGCACGCGCGTATCGCGCAGGCGCACTTGCCGCAGCCCATTGGGCTTGCCGAGCAGAAACACGTCGGTCAGCCATTGGGCGGGGGAGCGCGTGTCCGCCAGCTCTTCCGCTGGGGGGGCGAGGGTCGTGGCGTCGCTTTCGGCCTGAACGCCAAGCATAAAGTTCCCATTTTCGGTACGGCGTCCGCGCAGCGTCAGCCCGGTTAGGCGCAACACGGTGGGCTGAAAGCGCCCGCGTAGAAGCTCTTGGCCGCTGAATTCCAGCCAAGCCGTCGGCAGGCTCAGCAGGTGGCCGCCATCCGGCGTGCTCATTGTGATGCCGCGTAAGTCCAACCCCAAATCGCCACTAGTGGAATCCCACGATAGGGCCGCCTGCCGCATCCGGATTGTGTTGCCGGACATCATCGACAGGGTTTTTTCCAGGGGCTCCAGGGCAAAATCGAGCGGCACCGGGCCTTGCGCGAGCCGGAAAACCCCATAGCCGAAAACGCCGATCGCTAAGACCAGCAGGGCCAGCAGCGTGCGCACGCTATGCCGGGTAAAGCCATCGAGCATACGCCGCCGCTTGACCCGCCTCTTTCCGGGGATTACCGAACGGGGGGCAACAGTGCCGGACCGTTTGGGGTCAGGCCCGGCAGAAGAGGGATCGGTCGATGGCGTTTCAGTTTCCATTCTTGGCGACACTCGATCGACTACCGCGCCCCGGCCGACCGGATCGGGTTTCGGTTGCCGTCGAAAGGCTGCTGGACCGCGCGGAAGCCGCCGGGGAGGGCTGCGCTGCGGCTATACGGGAAATGCTTGAGCATCCGCAAGGTTCCCCCTTGATTGCGGCCATTTTTGGAAATAGCCCGTTTTTAACCGAGGCCATTCTCGCCGAACCGGCCTTTCTTGTGACACTTCTGACGCAGGGGCCAGACGCCACCTTCGCCGAACTGCTTGCGCCCATCAATGACGAACTGGCCGCAGCTCAGCAGTCTCCGGCGCTGATGCGCAGCCTGCGCCAGGCCAAACGCCGGGCGGCGCTGACGATTGCGGTGGCCGACCTCTGCGGCACTTGGCCGCTGTTGCGCGTTACCGGCGCGCTGTCGGCGTTTGCCGATTGCTGCCTGTCGGTCGCGGCGGGGCATGCGCTGGCGGTCAGGCGGGTGTCGAAGGGCGAGGCGATGACGCCCGCTCTGGTCGCCGATAGCCGCCGGGGGCTCATCATTCTCGGCATGGGTAAGCTCGGCGCGTTGGAATTGAACTATTCTTCCGATGTCGATTTGATTTTGCTCTACGACCCGGACCGGGTTTCGGCAGGGGTGATGGCGCTGCGCGATAGTTTGCGCGAAACCTACGTGCGTTTCGCGCAGGATTTGGTGAAGCTCATCCAGGAGCGCACCGGCGACGGCTATGTCTTCCGGGTCGATCTGCGCCTGCGCCCCGACCCTGCCTCGACCCCGGCGGCGCTGTCAGTGCTGGCGGCGGAAACCTATTACGAGACCGTTGGCCAAAATTGGGAACGGGCGGCGCTGATTAAGGCGCGGCTGGTGGCGGGAGATGCCGAGGCGGCAGCGCTGTTTCAGCGCAATCTGCGGCCCTTCATTTGGCGGCGGCACTTAGATTTCGCCGCGATCAACGATATTCATAGCATCAAACGCCAGATCAACGCCCATAAGGGCGGCACCGAGGCGATTTTGGGGCATGATCTGAAGCTGGGGCGCGGCGGAATTCGCGAAATCGAGTTTTTCGTTCAAACCCAGCAGCTTATCTGGGGCGGGCGCGATCCTTCCTTGCGGCTGCGGCCAACGCTGGAGGTGCTAGACGCGCTGGTGGCCGCCGGGCGAGTGCAGCGACCCATCGCCGACGCGCTGGCCGACGCTTATACCAAGCTGCGCACCTGGGAACATCGGGTGCAGATGGTCGACGATCAGCAAACCCATAAGCTGCCCGCCGATCCCGAGACTTTCGCGGCGCTGGCGGCCTTCTGCGGTTTTGCCTCGGGCGAGGCCTTCGCGGCGGCGGTGACGGAAACCTTGCGCCAAGTGCGCAGCCATTACGGCGATCTCTTCGAAGAATCGCCGCCGCTCTCGGGGCCGGGCAATCTGGTGTTCACCGGCGCGGAAGATGATCCCGAAACGATTCTGACGTTGCAGGGCATGGGCTTTGCCGACGCGTCCTCGCTCTCGGAAACCGTGCGTGGCTGGCATCACGGCCGCATCCGCGCCACCCGCTCGGCGCGGGCGCGCGAGTTGCTGACCGAGTTGATGCCAACCCTGCTTCAGTCCCTCGCGCAAATGCCCGATCCGATGGCGACCTTCGGGCGGTTTGATCGGTTTTTGACCAATCTGCCCGCTGGGGTGCAAATCCTCTCGCTGTTTCACCAGAACCCCGGCGTGCTCGATCTGGTGGCGGAAATCATGGGGTCGGCCCCCGGCCTTGCCGAGCATCTCGCCCGTCATTCGCGCCTGCTGGATGGGCTTATCCACGACGCGCGGCGGATTTCAGCCGATCTGCCGGTGATGATCGAAGCCGATCTGGCGGAAGACCTCGCGCGCGATTTGGCCCAGGTGCACAGTTTCGAAGAAGTGCTCGATAGCGTGCGGCGCTGGACCGGCGACCGGCGCTTTCAGATCGGCGTTGCCTGTTGCGCGGGGAAATCACGCCAGAGGCGGCGGCGCGCGCCCTGTCGGCGGTGGCCGATAGCGTCATCGCCGCCCTGTTACCGCAGGTGCATCGGGAATTCGCGCAAACCCACGGGCAGGTGCCGGGGGGCGAATTCTGCGTTCTGGCGCTCGGCAAACTCGGCGCGCGCGAGCTAACGCCGACCTCCGATCTCGATCTCGTTTTCCTCTACCGCATGCCCGAGGCGGTGGATCAGTCCGACGGGGCCAAACCGCTGCCGCCGTCGCTCTATTTCCAGCGCCTCGGCCAGCGGCTGATTGCGGCGCTGACGGTGCTGACCGCCGCAGGGGAACTCTATCAGGTCGATATGCGCCTGCGCCCCACCGGCAATAAGGGGCCGGTGGCGTGCAGCCTCGATAGTTTCACCACCTATCAGACCGAAGAAGCCTGGACCTGGGAGCATATGGCCCTGATCCGAGCGCGGACCGTGGCGGGGGATGCGGGCCTGTGTGCGGCGGTTCGGGCGGTGCGGACGGCGATTCTCACCCGTCCGCGCGATGCTGGGCTGATTCTGGCCGATGTCTCGGACATGCGTGCCCGCATCGCCAAGGAACGCCCCGGCAGCGGCGCGTTCGACGTGAAGGACCGGCCCGGTGGCTTGCTCGATATCGAGTTTATCGCCCAGGGGCTTATTCTCGCCACCGTCGCGCCGGGGGCCGCCCACCTGCCGGAGGATTTGGGCAATACGCTGACAGCGCTGCACTGGCTCATGGCGCAAGGCGCTCTCCCCCAGGAGGCCGGAGAAATATTGCTGCACGCGTGCCGCCTCTGGCAACGGCTGCAAGTGCTGCTGCGCTTGGCGGGGACCGGCAAATTCGATCCCACCACCGCCCCCGAAGGCATGCGCCGGGCGCTGGTTCACGCGGCGGGCGTTCTTGACTTTTCCGCCCTTGAGCAAGAGATGAATGACACCGCAATCCGCGTGCGGCAGCTTTTGACCGAATTCATCGATGCGCCCGCTCAGCGGCCCGCACCCCCCGAAGGAGACGCCCGACCATGAGCCTCGACGTTGGCACCCAAGCCCCCGATTTCACCCTGCCGACCGATGGCAATGGCGCCGTTACCCTCAGCGCGCTGAAGGGGAAGCCGGTGGTGCTCTATTTCTACCCGAAGGACGATACCTCCGGCTGTACTGCCGAAGCCTGCCAGTTCCGCGACATGCAGCCCGATTTCTCCGGTGCGGATGCCGTCATCATCGGCCTGTCGAAAGATAGCGTCGCCAGCCACGATAAGTTCAAAAAGAAGTACGAGCTGCCTTTCACCCTCGCCGCCGATACCGAGGGCACCACCTGCGAAGCCTATGGCGTGTGGGTGGAAAAAAGCATGTATGGCAAAAAATACATGGGCATCGAACGCGCCACCTTCCTGATCGACCGCGACGGCAAAATCGCGAAAATCTGGCGCAAGGTGAAAGTGCCGGGGCATGGGGCGGACGTGCTAAAGGCGGTGGCGGCGCTGGCGTAAAAGATTGGGGACAGCTGTCCCTCCCGATGCGCTTTGCGCGTCAAACGCGCAGGGCCCCCTGGCCAAGGGGCTTGCCCCTTGGCGATCCCGTTTCCTTTCAGAAACTAAAATGTAAATTCTATCAGTAGCTTAATAAAAAAATGGGATTCTCAAGGGGCAAGCCCCTTGAGCGGAGTGCAGAGGCAGCGCCTCTGCGTAACTGGCCAACATTTCCATGACAGAATCATGATGCGTTGCGGGGGCGGGGGTTTTGCCGCACTCTCCGCCTCGCAGTGCAAACAGGAAGGCGGGCTTTATGGGCGTCGAAGGTCAGCGGGCGGTGAGCGAAGGGGGCATGCGCCCCACTCAGCCGCGCTATGCCAATGCGGAAGCGATGGTAGCGGCGCTGAAGCCGGGCCATCCGGTTTATTGCGTGCGGCCCCATGTGGTGAAGCGCGCGGCGCGGGATTTTCTCGATGCCTTCGATGGGCGCGTGTTGTACGCGACCAAATGCAATCCGCATCCGCTGATTCTGCGGGCGCTGTATGAGGAAGGCATTCGCCATTTCGACACGGCGTCCTTGAATGAGGTCGCCCAGGTGCGCGAATTATTCCGCGATGCTGAATGCTACTTTATGCATCCGGTCAAAAGCCGCAGCGCCATTCGGATTGCTGACGAAGTGTATAACGTCGAGCATTTTGTCATCGATACCCGCGACGAGTTGCATAAGGTTTTGGACGAAGCGCGCGAAGAGGGGCTGGCCATCATCGTGCGGCTCGCCACCCCCTCGGCGGGCGCGGCCTATGATCTATCGGCGAAATTCGGCACGAAACCGGCGGAAGCGGTGGAACTGCTTCAGGAGATTAAGGCCGAGGGCTATCGCGCCGGGATCGGTTTTCACGTCGGCTCGCAATGCGCCAATCCGCGCGCCTTTCGCACGGCGTTGAAGATTGTCGGCGAGGTGCTGGATGCCGCGAAGGTCGATATCGCCTATCTCGACGTTGGGGGCGGCTTCCCCACCTCCTACCAGGGCGCGCAAGTGCCGCCCTTGTCCGAATTCTTCGCCGAAATCGAAGCGGGCTTACGCGAAATCAAACTGCGCCGCGACTGCGTGTTGATGTGCGAGCCGGGCCGCGCCTTGGTCGCCGATGGCATGTCGCTGGTCACCCAGATCCATCTGCGCAAGGGCGACCAGCTTTACATCAACGACGGGATTTATGGCTCGCTATCCGAAACCGTCACGGCACGCCTGCGCTTTCCCGTGCGCCCGATCCGGCTGACCGGCGGGTTCAGCGAGGAGATGATTGAGTATACGATTTACGGCCCGACCTGCGATTCAACCGACGTGTTGCCGGTCTCGATCCGCCTGCCTGCCGATATGAAGGAAGGCGATTGGATTGAATTCGGCCGGATTGGCGCCTATTCCAACGCGCTTGCCACCCGCTTCAACGGCTTCTTCCCCGATGCCTATGTGGTGGTGGAAGATGAGGCGATGGCGATTGACGGGCATTGAGCGCGGGGCATTGAGCATGGGGCAGGGGATGAGACAGTCGCGGATTGAGGTTAGCCCAGGGGTATCGCTGGCGATTCGGGAGCACGGCCCGGCGGATGCGCCGCGCACGCTGTTTTGCGTGCATGGCCTCACCCGGAATGCGCAGGATTTCGATAAGCTGGCGGTGGCACTGGCCGACCACTATCGGATCATCGCCGTCGATATCGCCGGGCGCGGCGACTCCGACTGGCTCCTCGATCCGGCGGGCTATGATTATCCAACCTACGTGTGGCACTGCATAATGCTGCTGGATAAATTGGCGCTGCCCGAGGTCGATTGGCTTGGCACCTCAATGGGCGGGCTGATTGCCATCGGCCTCAATTCAGTGCAGCCCCAGCGCATTCGGCGCTTGATTCTGAACGATGTTGGCGGGTTTTTGCCCAAGGAAGCGCTGAAATCCATCGTCGAGGCCGATCGTAACCCGGTTTTTGCCTCGCTGGCGGAAGCCGAAGCCAAATTGCGCCAGCGGTATGCCGATTTCGGGCCGATTTCAGACCCCGATTGGGCGCTGTTAACCGAAGCTTCGACGCGCGTGCAGCCCGATGGCACCTATCGCCTGCACTTCGATCCAAATCTCTACACGAGCTTCGATAAGGCGGCCCTGGGTGATATCAATCTCTGGCCGCTGTGGAACCAAGTGAAGCAGCCGGTATTGCTGTTACGTGGCGGGCTCTCCGGCTTGCTGTTGAAGGCGACCGCGCTCGGAATGGTCGCGCGCGGCGGGGTGGATTTGGTAGAATTCGCCGACTGCGGCCACGCGCCATCGCTGCTTCAGCCGGCGCAAATCCAGCCAATCCGCGATTGGCTGCTAAAAACGGAATAGGGGGCGATCATGGGGTTTTCGGTTCGGGCGGCCTTGGCCGCGACGGTTCTTGCGCTGGGGGCTTGCGCCGAGATGCCCGCCGCCCCGGCAAGCCTTTCCACAGTTGCGCGGGCGGGGTTCGACGCTTACCAGACCCATGCTTTCGACGGCGGCTATTTCGCCACCGATCTTAAAGGCCAAACCTACGCCTATGCCTGGTTGGATCGGGCGGATGAGTTCGATGTAACGCTGTCCGTGTGCAGCCCGCTCGGCTGCACGACAACCAAGCGCTACGGGCTGAACCCGCTTCATGCCGCGCTCACCGTGTGCCGGGAAAATTCCGGCGAGGTCTGCACGATTTATGCGGAAGGCATCCGGCGGCGCTAGAGCCGCCGAATGCCCCAAAGATTAGCCGCGTAACAACTCGGCGGCTTCAAGGGCGGCATAGGTTAGAATCCCATCCGCCCCGGCGCGTTTGAAGCCGATGAGGGTTTCCAGCAGCGTGCGGTTGCCGTCGATGTAACCGGCGGCCACGCCCGCCTTCCACATCGCGTATTCGCCGGACACATGATAGGCGAAGGTCGGCACGGCGAAGGTTTCCTTAACGCGGTAGAGCACGTCCAGATAGGGCATGCCCGGCTTGACCATCACCCAATCGGCCCCTTCCGACAGATCAATCGCCACTTCTTGCAGGGCTTCATCGCTATTGGCCGGGTCCATCTGATAGGTGGCTTTGCCCTGCGGCCCATAGGAAGCGCCGGTCACGCCCAAAGCGTCGCGGAACGGCCCGTAGAAGCCGGAGGAATATTTCGCGGCGTAGGACAGAATCAGCGTCTGGCTATAGCCATTCTCTTCCAGCGCCTCGCGGATCGCGCCGATGCGGCCATCCATCATGTCCGAGGGGGCGATAACGTCGATCCCCGCTTCGGCCTGGGCGAGCGCCATTTTCACCAGCGCGGCGACGCTTTCGTCATTATCCACCCGGTCGCCGACAACGATACCGTCGTGCCCGTGCAGGGTGTAGGGGTCGAGCGCCACATCGCCGATCAGGCCGATGTCGGGCACGGCGGCTTTTACGGCGCGAATGGCGCGCTGCATCAACCCATCGGGGTTCCAGGCTTCCTCGGCCTCGTCCGATTTGCGGCTGGGATCGACCGCCGGGAACAGGGCGATGGCGGGAATGCCTAAACCTACGGCGCGCTTGGCTTCGACGATCAGCAGATCGATGGTCAGGCGCGATACGCCGGGCAGCCCGGAAATCGGCCGCGCCTCATTCTCGCCGTCGATGACGAACACCGGCCAGATCAGATCGGCGGCGCTCAGGCGGTTTTCCTGCACCAAGCGGCGCGACCAACCGGCCATGCGCGTGCGGCGCGGGCGGGTAAAGGGAAAGCCGGTGGGCGGGATCACGGACGGACGCGACATAGCGATTCCTTTATCTTTACGTGCGCGGAAACTGTTTATCGGAGTTTTCCGATCCTTCGCGGCTGCTAAAGTTTCCCGCACGTCAATAGGCCAGATTGACAGCCAAGGCCCGTTCCTTATGATCGAGAAAAACGGGAGGAACAAGCGCATGACCCACGATTTGACCGAAGATCAGCGTGCCTTTCAAAGCATGGCGCGCGATTTTGCTGCTGAACATCTGGCCCCCTTCGCCGCGAAATGGGACGAGGAGCATATTTTCCCCGTCGAAACCTTTCGCGCGGCGGCGGCCCTCGGGATGGCCGGAATTTATGTGCGCGAGCAATCGGGCGGCTCCGGCCTCACGCGCCTCGATGCCGCGCTGATTTTCGAAGAACTATCGGCGGGGTGCGTGTCGTCAGCGGCCTATCTCTCCATTCACAATATGGTGGCGTGGATGATCGATAGTTTCGGCAACGACGACCAGCGCGCGCGCTTTTTACCGTCCTTGCTGACGATGGAAAAGCTGGCAAGCTATTGCCTCACTGAACCCGGTTCGGGCTCGGACGCTGCCGCCCTGCGGACGCGGGCGGTGCGCGACGGCGATCATTATGTCGTGAACGGCGCAAAAGCTTCATCTCCGGCGCGGGCGTGTCGGAAGTCTATGCGGTCATGGTCCGCACCGGCGGCGAGGGGCCGGGCGGGATTTCCACGCTCTTGATCGATAAAGGCACGCCGGGCCTCAGCTTCGGCAAGCCCGAGAAGAAGATGGGCTGGAATAGTCAGCCAACCGCCGTTGTCACCTTCGAGGATTGCCGCGTTCCCGTGGCCAATCGCCTAGGCGAGGAGGGCGAGGGCTTCAAGTTTGCTATGAAGGGGCTCGACGGCGGGCGCATCAATATCGCCTCCTGCTCGCTCGGCGGCGCGCGCGCGGCGCTAGACGCGGCGAAAGCCATATGGGGGTGCGTAAGCAGTTCGGTAAAGAGCTGTCGGCCTTCCAAGCACTCCAGTTCCGCATTGCCGATATGGCGACGGAGCTTGAAGCCGCGCGGCTGATGGTGCATCGGGCGGCGCGGTCGCTCGACGCGGGCCACCCCGATACAACGATGCATTGCGCGATGGCGAAACGTTTTGCCACCGATGCCGGGTTCGAGGTCGCCAATCAGGCGCTGCAACTCCACGGTGGCTATGGTTATATTCAGGAATATGGGGTGGAACGCATCGTCCGCGATTTGCGCGTTCATCAGATTCTCGAAGGCACGAATGAGGTGATGCGCGTCATCATCGCCCGCAAGCAACTCCACGAGGGCCGCAATGTCTGAGGCTTTGTCGCAAGAAAGCGTGCTGTTCGAAACGACGAACGGCGTTCTAACGATCACCCTCAATCGCCCGAAAGCCTTGAATGCGCTCTCACTGGCGATGATTCGGGTGATGGACCCGGTTCTGCGGGCAGCGGCGGTCGATTCGTCCGTGCGGTGTGTGATTCTGCACGGCGCGGGCGAGCGGGCGTTTTGCGCGGGCGGCGACGTGCGCGCGGTGGCCCAGGCTATCGGCGGTGGCGATATGGCGGCGGCGGATGCGTTCTTCCGCGAGGAATATACGCTCAATCATCTGCTGCATACCTACCCGAAGCCGATCATCGCCTTGATCCACGGCGTTTGCATGGGCGGCGGCGTTGGGCTGTCGGCGCATGGGCCGTTGCGGGTGGTGGCCAATAGTCTGCTGTTCGCGATGCCGGAAACCGGGATCGGCCTCTTCCCCGATGTCGGCGGAACCTGGGTGCTCAATCAGATGCCGGGCGAAATCGGCCTTTATCTCGGCCTCACTGGCGCGCGGTTGGGGGCGGCAGATGCCTGTGCGATTGGTTTTGCCACCCACCATGTGAAAGACGACGATCTTCCGGCTTTACGCGCTGCCTTGATCGAAGCCGCCCCGGCAACGGAGGGGGAGGCAGAAGCCGTGATCGCCCGTTTCGATCAACCGCGCGGCGATAGCGCCTTGCTGGCCCAGCGGGCACAGATCGATAGGCTCTTCGCGGGCGATACGGTGGAAGCCATTCTGGCGGCACTGGAAGCCGAGGGGAGCGATTGGGCAATGACCCAGGCAGAAACCCTGCGCCATAAGTCGCCGACCAGCCTCAAGATCACCCTGGAGCAGTTGCGCGGCGGGAAGGGGCTCGATATTGCGGCGGTCTTCGTGCGCGAATATCGCCTGAGCCAGCACTGCATGGCGGGGCCGGATTTCCGCGAGGGGATTCGGGCGCTGCTCATCGATAAGGATCAATCGCCGAAATGGTCGCCCGCGACGCTGGCGGAAGTAACGCCTGCGCTAGTGGAAAGCTTCTTTGCGCCCTTGCCGGGCCGCGAGTTGGATTTAAGCGTCAATGCGGGGTAGGGCCGTCGAAATGTTGGGGCTGGAAGCGCAAACATTTTTCGATATTGATTCGAAGTCCTCAGACAAGTGATGACAATACGCTTCTCACGCCCCCATCCTGTGTTGGGCCGATGGCTCTCCTCCATCGCCCTGCTCCCCCGGCTTTACGGCGGCTAGTCTATTGAAAAACCTGAATTTTACAAAGAATGCCGCCGAAATTATCGCCACACTCCCCCGGCCCCGGCAGCGGGTTGTCAACCTCTCCGACACGGCATGCGCGCAGCGCCTGGGCGCGACCTAATTTTCTGGGATTATTCAGATGCTAGCCAAAGGCGCGTGAAGGCGTTATCAAGGGGCTAGCATATTCCCTTAAACGCTGGCTGGCCTTCAGGGGGACAGGAAGGCTGCGCCCAAGGAGAAAAACGTGAAGGCCGCATATCTGGAGGCAATCCGGCTCACCGAGCGTCTGCACCGTCAGTTCTTGGAACTGGTCAAGAGCGAGCTTGATCGCCTCGGCATCGAGGATATCAACAATGTTCAGGCCTTTATCCTGTTCAATATTGGCAGTGACGATCTGACCGTCGGTGAACTCACCAATCGGGGCTATTACCTCGGCTCAAAACGTGTCCTACAACGT
>NZ_LAJY01000214.1 GCF_000963705.1 Elstera litoralis
TGCCGGATCGTCTGTCGATTGCCCGCGCGGTTTTTGATTATGCGGGCGGCAAAACGCTCCGAGACGGTTTTGATGAAAATGATCGAAACCGAACATAAGGATGTGTTCGACAAGGCGTTGGAATTTCTCGCTGGAATGGCCGATCAAGTCTGCAAAGCCGCCGCTAAGGGCGATAACCAGCTCGCAAAAGCCCAGGCCCAGGCCTATATTTACCGCAGGCTCGGCCGCAAGAACCGCATCTTCCAAGGCATGTTGATGAAGGCGGTTGTGGCCGACCGGCCCGCCTATATTTCCTCGCTGCTGCGCCTGCTGGTGAACGAGCCCGTCGTCGTCGCCAAGCAAAACGCGCGCGGCGAAACCGAACGCGAACTGCTGGTGATGGATAAAACCTCGCCCTCGCCCGCCAATCCCGCCCTATCGATGCTGCTTCAGCAAGACGCGCGTGGGAATCTCGCCTTCCACCAAGCCGTGATGATGAACCGGGCCGATTGCCTGCGCAAACTCTTCTACGGCCTGTCGCTGGTTGATGTTCACGCGATTCTCTGCCGCATTCCGAACCGCTTCAATCTAACCGTCGCCGATCTGCTCTCGCAGCAGGCGGCGTTCCAGAAGCTCTCGGTGGAGGTCAAGGCCAAGCGCATGACCATCGAAGACGCGCAGCAGTGGATGGCGCAGATCAAAGCGGTCGACCGGCGCATTGTCGAGTTTCTAAGCGAGGCGATTAAAAAGGCCGAGGACGTGATTCAACGCACCGGCGGGGCCAAGTCCGCGAAACCGACCTTCGATCTTGCCCGCGTGCCGACGATTATCATGGCCATGCAAAAACGCCCAACAGGGCGGGGCGGCGGCGCGCGCTTAGAATCGGGCGTTTTTGAGGCCATCCCTCCCCGAAAACCTCACGCCTGCCGTTCCATACTGCGCGCTCGGCAGGCGCACAGGATTTCGCTACACTCTTCTCGTAAGACTCGCGGGGTTCGGGGGAGAAAAGCGCGCATGGTATCGTCGAAACAAACGCCGAGTTCCAAAGGGGCCTTGGTGTGGGATCTGCCGACGCGGCTGTTCCACTGGCTCTTAGCCCTGCTAATTCTGGCGGCCTTCCTGAGCGACGATAACCGCGATCTTCACGAGCGGATTGGAACGGCGATTCTGGTCCTGGTCCTCTTCCGGCTGATTTGGGGCGTGATCGGCGGGCGCTATGCGCGCTTCAGCAGTTTTCTGCGCGGGCCGAAAGCCGTTCTCGCCCATCTCGACGAGATGCGCCAGCCGAACCCGCCCCAGCATATCGGCCATAATGCCGCCGGGGGCTGGATGGTCGTTGCGCTGTTGCTGCTCGTGCTGACCCAGGCGGTGCTCGGGTTGTTCAGCCAAGATGTCATTATGTATAGCGGACCGCTCGCGGGGCTGATTTCCGACGGGTTGAGCGCGCGCCTAACCACGGCTCATGAAATCCTGAGCAACGTCATTCTCGCCGCCGTGGCGCTGCATATCGGCGCGGTCGCGGTATATTTTGTCTGGAAGAAGCAAAACCTGGTGCGCCCGATGCTCACCGGACGCCGGACCGACCTTGCCGAGCGCGATTTGCCGCCGCTGCGCCAACGCGCGCCCTCGCTGCTGTGGGCGTTAGGCGCGCTGATTGTTGCTATCGCCGCCGTCGCGGTTTTACTGTCGTTCGGGGAGTAAACCTGCCCTTCGCTTTTACCCGTGGCGGAATGGGGCGGATTAGGCTACTTCCAGCAGCTTCTATCCTCCTTTTCGCCAGGGGCCGCGCGCCCCGCCATAGATTGAGGCGGCGTTGATCGAACTTTCTGTCGTCGTTCCGGTGCTGAACGAAGCCGACAATATCCCCGCGCTGGTGCAGGAAATCCGCACGGCGCTCGAAGGCCGCTTGGCCTATGAGATCGTCTATGTCAACGACGGCTCGACCGACCGCACGCCGGAGGTGCTGGCGGGCCTGTGCCGCGATTTGCCGAATTTCCGCGCGCTCCATCACGATAAACGCAGCGGCCAATCCGCCGCCGTGCGCTCGGGCGTAAAAGCCGCCCACGGCGCTTGGATCGCCACCTTGGACGGCGACGGCCAGAATGACCCCGCCGATATCCCCAAGCTCTGGGCAAAAATGCAGGACCTCGGCGGCGGCGCGGTGATGATCGCCGGCTGGCGCACCCAGCGCAAAGACGTGTGGTCCAAACGCATCGCCTCCCGCCTCGCCAACCGTATCCGCGTGGCCCTGCTGCGCGACGAGACGCCCGATACCGGCTGCGGCATCAAGCTCTTCCCCCGCGCCGAGTTTTTGGAGTTCCCCTACTTCAATCACTATCACCGCTACTTGGCGGCGCTGATGAAGCGCCAGGGCGGTAAAGTGGTGTCGGTGCCGGTCAATCACCGGCCGCGCGGCGCGGGTAAATCCAACTACGGCAATCTCGACCGGGCGCTGGTGGGGATCAGCGATCTCTTCGGCGTCGCCTGGTTACAGCGGCGCGGCAGCATTCCGCGCGTGCGGGAGGAAGCATGAATCCGCTCGATTGGTTAAACGGTCTCTGGGCCGTTTTCGTCCATAATTGGGAAACCGATGGCGTTTGGATGCTCATCGGCTTCGGCGCGCAGGCGCTGTTCATGTCGCGCTTTATCGTGCAGTGGCTGCATAGCGAAAAGCAGAAGAAATCAGTCATCCCGACCGCTTTCTGGTGGATCAGCCTTGCGGGCGGCGGGTCGCTCTTCGCCTATGCCGTGCATCGGCAGGAACTGGTGTTCGCGCTCGGGCAGATCCTTGGCCTCGTCGTCTACGTGCGCAATCTCACGCTGATTCGCGGCGAAAAGCGCCGCAACGCCGAAGGCTAGACTATGAAAGACGCGCCGCGCCATTCCTTCGGGCTCGCGCTCAGCCTGCTGTTTTTTCTAACCGCCGTGCGGATGGTGGTTCTGTCGGGCGAATATTACCCGCTGCATGGCGACGAGGCGCAGTATTGGCTATGGTCGAAGGACC
>NZ_LAJY01000215.1 GCF_000963705.1 Elstera litoralis
CAAACCCCGGCGAAGCCTACGGGCGTTCATCGTGCCCCGCCGTCGGGGGCGTAGCGGACAGCGGCGGGATAAAGCCGAACCCCGCCAGTGAAATCGAGGTAGCTGTCATCGCCCAGGCGATAGGCCTCCTTGATCCAATGGGTCAGGGTCTGCTGCACGCGAACCCGGTTATTGGGTTTGGACGGCTCCAGACGCACATGGGTGAAGACCGCCGCCTCTAGTTCGGCCTGGTCCGGCGCAAAGGTGAAATGGTCGGACGGGCCGCAATGGACCTCATATTCCGTACAGCCGCGCTTGATGAAAACGCTCACATCGCTCCCCAGTTTCGGATGCTGGTCCACCGCCGCACGGATTGTGCCATAGGCCGCGCGGGCCGCATCCAACCCGTGCCGATAGAAATAACCGCCATAAAGACCGGAGGTATAGGCCGATCCCGCATCCAGCCCGCATTTATAGGTATAGGGCAGGGCGTGGCTCACATCGCGTAGGGCGACCAACTCCCGCAGAGTGCGCGGGACGACCTTCACCTTAAAGCAGGTGGCGCAACCCGTCGGCACCTGCCGCTTGCGGTAAACGTGGGTGAACATGACGCCCATGTAGAACCGGCAGTTGCGGCTTGCGTCCCGATGCTCCCGCACCCAGTTGGACGGCGTGCCGTCGATATCGGGGCGCAGCCATGTGCCATCTTCCTGAGCCCGCAGAGCCCCCGCCGCGACAGCCTCCTGAAGACTGTCAGCCACTGTCCGGCCCGCGACGACACGGGTTAGCACCTCTTGGGTATCGGTCATGGACGTGCGGCCTCTGCCGAACAACTTCTGGAAAACATCTTCCCCCCGGACAGTCCCGGCTGTCCGCATGGGTTTCATTGTATCGTGGGCATGCAGGGGATAGCAAGCTGCCCCCCAATTGCGGCCAGGCTCGATAATCCCCTACAAAAATCAGGGTTTTGCCGCGCTTGACTGCCCCGAAGATCACCGTAAGGTGCGCCGATGGAAACGCCAAAAGCCCTATTTTCATACCGCAAGCACTGGGCGCACCGCTTTGGTCCTGCGCCCTTTCTGCCCATGTCCCGCGCCGAGATGGACGAATTGGGCTGGGATGTCTGCGACGTTATTCTCGTCACCGGCGACGCTTATGTCGATCATCCAAGCTTCGGCATGGCGATTATCGGGCGTTTGTTGGAGGCGCAGGGCTTTCGCGTCGGCATTATTGCCCAGCCCGATTGGCAGAGCGCCGAGCCGTTCAAAGCCTTGGGCAAGCCGGATCTTTATTTCGGCGTGACCGGCGGCAATATGGATTCGATGGTGAACCGCTACACCTCGGATCGGCGGGTGCGCCATAACGACAGCTATACGCCGGACGGCGAGGGCGGCAAACGCCCGGACCGCGCGGCTATTGTCTATTCCCAACGCTGCCGCGAAGCCTATGGCGACGTTCCCATCGTCCTGGGGGGAATCGAAGGTTCGCTGCGCCGCATCGCTCACTATGATTACTGGTCGGATAAGGTCCGCCGCTCGATTCTGATCGATGCGAAGGCCGATATTCTTTTGTACGGCAATGCCGAACGGGCGGTGGTCGAAGTCACCCACCGGCTCGCTAAGCGCCAGCCGATCGCCGAGTTCGACGATATGCGCGGCGCGGTGCTGATTAAGGATCAGGTGCCCGAGGGCTGGACCGAGATTTCCACCGAAAGCTTGGAAGACGGCGAGGAAGGCGCGCGCGCCAGCAACATTCCCACCGTTCTGCGCCTACCGTCCTTCGAGCAAGTGGCGGCAGACCCGGAAAGCTACGCCCGCGCCTCGCGCGTGCTGCACCGGGAGAGCAACCCCGGCAATGCCCGGCCGCTGGTGCAGCGGCATGGTACGCGCGAAGTCTGGCTGACGGCGCCGCCGATTCCGCTGACGATGGCGGAAATGGATGGGGTTTACGATCTGCCTATGCCCGCGCGCCGCATCCTTCCTATGGCGAGCGCCCGATTCCCGCTTGGGATATGATCCGCTTTTCAGTGACGATCATGCGCGGCTGCTTCGGCGGCTGTTCCTTCTGCTCGATTACCGAGCACGAGGGGCGCATTATTCAAAGCCGGTCAGAAGATTCGATCCTCCGGGAAATCGAAACCGTTCGCGATAAAAACGCCGGGCTTTACCGGGATTATTTCGGATATCGGCGGGCCGACCGCCAATATGTACCGCATGGCCTGCAAGGATAAGCAGACGGAAGAACTCTGCCGCCGCCCGTCCTGCGTCTACCCGGATATTTGCAAAAATCTCGACACCAGCCATGATTCGCTGATTCAGCTCTACCGCAAGGCGCGCGACCTGCCGGGCATCAAGAAGATCATGATTGCCTCGGGCGTGCGCTATGATTTGGCGGTCAAAAGCCCGACCTACATCAAGGAACTCGTGCGCCACCATGTCGGCGGCTATCTGAAGATTGCGCCCGAACATACCGAAGACGGGCCGCTGTCGAAAATGATGAAGCCGGGCATCGGCTCCTACGACCGCTTCAAGCAATTGTTCGATCAGGCCGCCCGCGAGGCGAAGAAGGAATATTACCTTATCCCCTATTTCATCGCCGCCCATCCGGGAACCACGGATGAGGATATGATGAATTTGGCGATTTGGCTGAAGCGCAATAATTACCGCGCCGATCAGGTGCAAACCTTCCTGCCCTCACCGATGTCGCTGTCAGCGGCCATGTATTATTCGGGGGTCAATCCGCTGCGCCCAGTGCGCCGGGGCGTTTCGGAAAAGGTCAATTCGATCAAAGGCCTGCGCCAGCGCCGCCTGCATAAGGCGTTCTTGCGCTATCATGACGCCGAAAACTGGCCGATGCTGCGCGAGGCCTTGAAGAAAATGGGCCGGGCGGATTTGATCGGCCCCAGCAAGCAGCATCTCATCCCAAGCTGGCAGCCTGCCGGAACGGGCCTGAAATACGCCGAAAATAAAGGCCAAGCCTTCACCACTAAGGGCATTTGGGCGAAACCCAAACCGAAGCCTGCGCGCCCCTAGGGGGTGCCGGAAGGACGGCAGGGGCAGAACCCCTGCCGTTGCAACCCGCGCGGGGCCTTACGCCACGTCGAACTTTACGCCCTGGGCCAGCGGCAAGGTGCGGCCATAATTGATGGTGTTGGTGGCGCGGCGCATATAGGCCTTCCACGAATCCGAGCCCGATTCGCGCCCGCCGCCGGTTTCCTTTTCGCCGCCGAAGGCCCCGCCGATTTCAGCGCCGGACGGGCCGATATTCACATTGGCGATACCGCAGTCGGACCCGCGCGCCGACAGAAACGCTTCGGCTTCGCGCAGATCATTGGTGAAGATGGACGACGACAGGCCCTGCGGCACACCATTATGCAGCGCCAGCACCGCATCGAAATCCGAATAGGGCATGACGTAGAGGATCGGCGCGAAGGTTTCATCGATCACCGGGCCGGTCTGTGTGGCGATTTCCACCAGCGCCGGGCGGACGTAGAAAGCATCCGGCGCGCCGCCGATCTCAACCCGCTCGCCGCCCGATCTCAACCCGCTCGCCGCCGCTCACGGTTGCGCCCAGGGCGCGGGCGGCATCGAGGGCGCGTTGCATCGCCGAAAAAGCCATTTCATCGATCAGCGGGCCGACGAGATTGCCATCGACCAGCGGGCTGCCGACCGTGACCGAGGCATAGGCTTTCTTCAGGCGCGGCACGAAGGTCGCGTAATGGCTTTCGTGCACGAATAGGCGGCGCAGGGTGGTGCAGCGCTGCCCGGCGGTGCCCATCGCGGCGAAGGCGACGCCGCGCAAGGTGAGATCGAGATCGGCGCTGGGGTGATGATCGCGGCATTATTCCCGCCAAGTTCCAACAGCGCGCGGGCGAAGCGGGCCGCCAGCTTGGGAGCGACGGCGCGGCCCATCGCGGTGGAGCCGGTCGCCGAGACCAACGGCACGCGCGGATGATCGACCAGCACTTCGCCGATATCGCGCCCGCCGAACAGAACGGCGGAAAGGCCCTTGGGCGCAACGCCCCCTTCCGCTTCGAACCGCGCCAAAGCGCCCCCAAACAGGGCTTCCACGGCGAGCGCGGTCAGCGGGGTTTTCTCGGAGGGCTTCCAGACGATGCTATTACCGCAGACCAGCGCCAGCGCCGCATTCCACGACCAAACCGCGACGGGGAAGTTGAAGGCCGAGATAATGCCAGTCACGCCCAGCGGGTGCCACGTTTCGGCCATGCGGTGTTCGGGGCGTTCGGTGGCAATCGTCAAGCCGTAGAGCTGGCGCGACAGGCCGACGGCGAAATCGCAAATATCGATCATTTCCTGAACTTCGCCGAGCCCTTCGGAGATGATCTTCCCGGCTTCGATGGAGACGAGCTTGCCGAGCGCCTGCTTATGGGTGCGCAGCTCCTCGCCGAGCAGCCGGACCAAATCGCCGCGCTTCGGGGCCGGAACCAGCCGCCACGCGAGGAATGCCTGATGGGCGGCGTCGATGGCCGCCTGGGCATCTGCCGGGGCGATAGTGCGCACGTTTCGCGATGATTTCGCCCGTCACCGGGCTGCGTGCCGGAAGGCTGCCGCCGGTATAGCGGGCGGCATCCACGCCCAGATCGGTCAGCAAGGTTTTGACCTGCGGGGCGAGGGCGGTAATCGCGGGCGTATCGATAACGGACATGCGGGGCTCTTTCAGTCGGCGGGAAGGCCCTCGGCGCGAGGGCAAAGCTATTCCGCAGCCTAGCCGCATCGGAGCCAGGGTTTCAAACGGCGCTTCTTCACGAGTTCATTCCGATTAAGAATGATCTTGGCGGCTCAAGGATCGGTGTTTCCCCCGCAGGTGGAAAAAGCTTAGGCTGATGGTCGGCGATCCTAAGAAAGTGTGTCCGGCCTTCATGTCCAAAAGCTCCTTTCTGCGGCTGATGCTGCGCACCGCCCGCCAATTGGTCGACCCGGCCCAACCGGCGGAGGAAGCGCGCGAGCCCGTACCGGGACCGGCGAAGCGCGTCGTGCCGGGCCGCGTTACCGAGATGACGGGCTTCGGCTCCAATCCTGGCGAGTTGCGCATGCTGGTCTATGCCCCCGCCGTGCGGCTGCCGCTGAACGCGCCCTTGATCGTACTGCTGCACGGCTGCGGTCAGGAGGCGGCGGCGTTTGCCGGGCAAGCGGGCTGGATCGGCCTAGCCGACCGCATCGGCGCGGCGCTGCTTCTGCCCGAACAGCAGAGCACCAATAGCCGGGGGCGCTGTTTCAACTGGTTCCACCCGGCGGATGTGCGGCGCGGGCGCGGCGAGGCCGTTTCGATTCTGCAAATGGTGAATGCGGCGGCCAAGAAATTCGGCTCGGACCGCAGCCGGATTTTCATTGTCGGCCTGTCGGCGGGCGGCGCGATGACGGCGGCGCTGCTCGCCGCCTATCCGGGCGTCTTCAATGCCGGGGCGATTGTGGCGGGAATGCCGGTCGGGGCCGCGCAGAATCTGCCGATGGCGGTGCTGCGCATGCGGCAGGCCGACCCCTATAAGGGGCGCGACGCTTTGGCCGAAGCGGTGCGGCGCAGCGCCCCCGCCCATTCGCAGAATATCTGGCCGCGCGTTTCGATCTGGCAGGGGGAGGATGACCGGGTGGTCGATCCGGCCAATGCCGTGCAGCTTGCGGCGCAATGGAGCGCGGTGCATGGGCTGCCGGAGGCCTCGGCGGTTGCGACCCAGGGTCTCGCGCCGGGCCGTCATCATCGCACCTGGGGGCCGCCGTCGCGCCCGCTGGTGGAGCTTTGGACGCTTGCGGGCTTAGGGCATGGCTACCCGATCGAGGCGGGGCGCGGGGATGGCAGCGAGCCGGGGTTCGCCGTGCTTAACGCCGGTCTTTCGGCGACCGACCATATCGCCCGCTTCTGGGGGATCACCGAATAGGCTTGCTGTCGATGGCAAAATTATGAAGCGTGCCCCCATATAGATATTGCGGCGCACCAGGGGCTAGCGTTTGATATTCCCATGCTCAAAGCCGCCCTCCATCACCTCACCGCCTATCGTTACAACCGACCGATCCGGCTGGGACCGCAGGTGATACGGCTAAGACCGGCCCCGCATAGCCGCACGAAAGTGCCGAACTATGCGCTGAAGATCTCGCCACCCGAGCATTTCATCAATTGGCAGCAAGACCCGCACGGCAATTGGCTGGCGCGGATCGTTTTTCCCGATCCGGTCGATCATTTTTCCATCGAAGTCGATCTGCTCGCCGATCTGGCGATTATCAATCCCTTCGATTTCTTTGTTGAGCCTTACGCCGAGCAGGTTCCCTTCACCTACGACGCCGCCTTGACCGGCGATCTCGCCGCCTATCGGGAGGTTGAGCAGCACGGCCCCCAATTCGACGCGCTGGTCGCGGAGTTTGGGGCGTGGCGCGGGCGTAGCATCGATTTTCTGGTCGCACTGAACTCGACGCTTCAGCAGCGCATCGGCTACGTCATCCGCATGGAGCCGGGGGTGCAGCCACCGGAGGAAACCTTAACGCTGGGTACGGGGTCGTGCCGGGATAGCGCTTGGCTCCAGGTCCAGGTGTTGCGCAAGCTTGGCTACGCCGCGCGCTTCGTCTCCGGCTATCTTATTCAGATGAAGGCCGATGTGGAGCCGCTGGAAGGCCCCAAGGGCACCCAGGAAGATTTCACCGATCTGCACGCTTGGACCGAAGTGTATCTGCCGGCGCGGGTTGGGTGGGGCTCGATTCGACCTCCGGCCTATTTGCGGGCGAGGGGCATATTCCCCTGGCCGCGACGCCGCATTACCGCTCCGCCGCGCCGATTTCCGGCGTGGCCGAACCGGCGGAAGTGGATTTCCACTTCGAAATGAGCGTGTCGCGCATCGCCGAAGCGGTGCGGATCACCAAACCTTTCACCGAATCGCGCTGGGAAGCGCTGTTGGCTTTAGGCGATAAGGTCGATGCCGATCTTGTCGCTCAAGACGTGCGCCTGACCACGGGGGGCGAACCCACTTTCGTTGCCGCCGACAACCCGGAAGCGGGGGAATGGAACGGCGATGCGGTGGGGCCGACGAAAGCGGGCTATGCAGATCGTTTGATCCGCAAACTGCGCACGCGCTTTGCGCCGGGTGGCTTGCTCCATCACGGCCAGGGCAAATGGTACCCTGGGGAAAGCCTGCCGCGCTGGGGCTATTCGCTCTATTGGCGCACCGATGGCGTGCCGGTTTGGCGCGACGGCAGCCTGATTGCCGAGGAAAAGCAGGACGGCGATAAACCCGTCACCGCAGCGATGGCGTCCGAATTTCTGCGAACCATCGCTAAGGGCTTGGGGGTCAAGGCCGATTACGTCCATCCGGTGTTCGAAGATCAGCCGGAGTGGATCGCCAAGGAACGGCTTTTGCCGGAAAATGTGACGCCGACCGACCCGAAGATCGACGATCCTGAGGAGCGCGCCCGCATGGTGCGCGTGTTCGAACGCGGCCTATCCAACCCGGTCGGCTATGTGCTGCCGATCCAGCGCTGGAATGCGGCGGCGGGACGCGGCTGGATGAGCGAGCAATGGCGGGTGCGCCGGAAGGCGATTTTCGCCGTGCCGGGCGATTCGGCCCTCGGCTACCGGCTGCCCTTGGGCACGCTGCCCTTC
>NZ_LAJY01000216.1 GCF_000963705.1 Elstera litoralis
CGAAACGATTATCGCCACCGCGACCGGCATAACCGCCGCCATTGCCGCTGGGACGGCCACCGCCGCCACCGCTGCGACCGACCGGGCGCTTGGCCGGGCCGAACGAACGATCATGATCGTCACGCGGTTCGCGACGACGGTCATCGATCGGCAGGCGCTGACGGATCAGGCCTTCGATGCTGCGCAGGAACGAACGATCTTCATGTTCGACCAACGAAATCGCTTCGCCTTCGCGGCCCGCACGGCCGGTACGGCCAATACGATGCACATATTGTTCCGGCACATTCGGCAGATCGAAGTTGATGACGTGGCTGACGCCATCGACATCGATACCACGCGCGGCGATATCGGTTGCGATCAGCACGGTCACGTGACCGTTGCGGAAGGCGGCCAGAGCGCGTTCGCGCTGCGGCTGCGACTTGTTGCCGTGAATGGCTTCCGAGCGAATGCCGACGCTATCGAGATGGCGAACCACCTTATCGGCCCCGTGCTTCGTGCGGGTGAAAACCAGTGAGCGGGTGATGACCGGATCGTTCAGCAGATCGGCCAGCAGGGCGCGCTTATCGTCGCGATCCACGAAAATCGCCTTCTGAACGATGCGTTCGGCGGTGGTGGCGACGGGGGTCACTTCCACGCGTTCCGGCTGGTTCAGTAGGTCTTTGGCGAGGCGGGCGATGCTGTCCGGCATAGTGGCCGAGAACAGCAGCGTTTGGCGTTCGCGCTGGATCATGCTGACGATCTGGCGGATCGGGTGAATGAAGCCGAGATCGAGCATCTGATCGGCTTCATCGAGTACCAGCGTGTCGACCTTATCGAGGAACACGGCATGTTGGCTGACGAGATCGAGCAGACGGCCCGGCGTTGCCACCAGAATATCCACACCGCGTTCCAGCGCGCGGATCTGGCGGAAAATCGGCTGACCACCGAAAGCCACGGCCACCGTCAGGGGCAGATTGCGGCCATATTGGCGAATATTGTCAGCGATCTGGCCGGCGAGTTCGCGCGTCGGGCTCAGAATGAGCGTGCGCACCGAACGCTTGAACGGGCGCTGATTGGTCAGGCTCAGTTTGTGCAGAATCGGCAGCGCGAAAGCCGCCGTCTTGCCGGTGCCCGTTTGGGCAATCCCGAGCAAATCCTTACCCGACAGCAGAATGGGAATCGCCCCGGCCTGAATCGGCGTCGGCGTTTCATAGCCTTCTTTAACCAAAGTATCGAGAAGGGCCTGGTTCAGGCCCAAGTCAGCAAAAAGACGTCATGTGGAGAAAATCTCACAAGCAGGCTCAGCCCGGCCTATCATGTGAGGCCGGGAACGGAGCGGGGGTGTAAAGACGCCCCCCGCGTGTCCGGGCCGCCCTATCGGGATTGGATAATGACAGGTCGCCGCTGGTTTGCCGCATTCTTCAAAAAGAAGAGCCGACACGATCTCGGGCGATCACGCGCTGTCAAAAAGTGTCTGGGAACCTGACCTTCCGGCGCACCAATGTCAAGCGATGTTGCAATGCAACAGTGCAGAGCTGCCATGTGAGGGTTCAGAGCGCTCCGCTTTGCTCGGTCAAATAGGCGCGAACCGCCGGGTCCTGGGTCAAGCCAATTGCCCGCGCGAACCCCACTTGCGCGGCCTCCCGCTCCCCCGCCAGTGCCAAAAAATGTGCCCGCGCCGCCCAATAGGGCTGGTAAGTTTCGATATCCTCCGGGGCAAGGGCATTCAGTTCGGTTAATCCCGCCTCCGGTCCGAAGGCCTCGGCGTGGGCCGCCGCCCGCGCCACCGCCGCGCCAATGGACGGGCTGTGTTGCATCAAAAGATCATAGAGCGCGACTAGTGCTGTCGGCGGAGCGAAGCCGAGGCGCTTTTTTTTGAACATGGAAGGATTGAATGGCGGCTTCGATCTGAAACCGCCCGAGGGTGCCGAAGCGCGCCGCCTGGGTCAATGCGGCCTCGGCCTCAATCAGCCCGTCGCGCGACCAGAGGGCCGGATTCTGCGCCGCCAGCGGCACAAAGCCCCCCGCCGCGTCCCGCCGGGCACCGGCGCGGGCTTCGCAGTAGAGGATGAGGGCGAGCAGCCCCAGCGCCTCGGGCTGGTTGGGCAGCACTCCCGCGACCAACCGCGCCAGATAGAGCGCTTCCGCCGCGAGCCCGGTTGCGCCATCGCTGCCCGGAACCGCGTCCCAGCTTGTGCCATAGGCGGCATAGATGGCGGCAAGCACCGCCTCCAGCCGGTCCGGCAAATCGGTGGCCTCGGGGGTTTGAAAGCCGATCCCGGCATCGCGGATTTTTGCCTTCGCCCGCACCAACCGTTGCCCCATCGTCGCGGCGGGAACGAGAAACGCCGCCCCGATCCGCGCCGCATCCAGCCCCAACACGCATTGCAGCATCAACGGTGTGCGGCTGGCGGGGTCGATGGCGGGATGGGCACAGACGAAGAGCAGTTTCAGTCGCTCGTCGGGAAAGGCCGAGGGTTCACGCTCCCCCGCTTCTTCATAAAGAAGGTCGAGCGTGGCTGCCGCCCCGGCCCGCACCTGGGCGTGGCGGTAGCGTGATCCAACGCGCGGCGGGCGACCGTCAGCAGCCAAGCTTCGGGCCGGTCGGGAACGCCCTGCCCCGGCCAGAGTTCCAGGGCTTTGCGAAACGCCTCCGCCAGCGCGTCTTCCGCCGCCGCAATATCGCGATTACGGGCGGCGAGAAGCGCGATCAGGCGGCCATAGGAGGCGCGGGCGACCATTTCTGCCGTGCGCTGCGCCTCCATTGCCGGGATTTAAGCGCCGGGGGCCTGCATCGGCGGCAAGACCGGGCGCACTTCGACCGAGGCATAGCTGGCCGAAGGCGCGCGCGCCGCCCAATCGAGCGCCGCATCGAGATCCGGCACGTCGACGATGAAATAGCCCGCGAGTTGCTCTTTCGAATCGGCGAACGGCCCGTCCTGCACCTGGCGCTTGCCGTCGCGCACGCGCACCGTCGTCGCCGTGTGCGGTGGCTGGAGACCGTGCCCGCCAAGCACGATCCCTGACGCCTGAAGCGCGCCGATATAAGCCCCCCACGCACCCCAATAGGCCCCGCTCATCTGCGGGTCGGTGCGCTGGGCAAACTGGGCGTCGGTTTCGCTGAAGATAATCATGTACTGCATGGGGGAAGTCTCCATCCTGCGATGATCCCCCCGAGCCGCGCCCGAGGAGGAGGGGGAAACGCTCTCCCTCGAACCCATGAGCCGCAAGCCTGCCCGATTTCGACAGGCGCGTAAAAAATTTTCGTCTTTTTTAAACGGGGCCGCTCACGCCCGCCTGCTCGAAGGTTGCCATGCCCGTGTGGCAATCGACCGCCGCCTTCAGCACCGTCACCGCCAGCGCCGCGCCCGTGCCTTCGCCGAGGCGCATGCCGAGATCGAGCACCGGGCGCTTGCCGATTTTCTCGCACAGCAACCGATGCGCCGGTTCCGCCGACAGATGGGCGACGAGGCAATGGTCGATGGCGCGCGGATCGATCTTATGCAGCACCGCCGCCGCCGCCGTGACGACATAGCCGTCGAGCAACACCGGRGTGCGGCCCATGCGCGCCGCCAGAATCGCGCCGCAGAGCGCCGCAATCTCCAAACCGCCGACCGCCGCCAGCCACTGCATCGGATCATTGACCGTGCCCGCCGCCGTCAGCCGGTCGCGGTGCCGGGCGACGCCCGCCGTCACCACTTGCAGCTTGGTGTCGAACGCCGTGCCGGTCACGCCCGTTCCGGGGCCGACCCAATCGGCGGGGCTGCCGCCATAGAGACCGTGGCAGAGCGCGGCGGCAACCGTGGTATTGCCGATGCCCATTTCGCCCAGGCAGAGCACATCGATGCCCTGTTCCACGGCCATCATGCCGTAGGCCATCGCGCGGGCGCATTCCTGCTCGTTCATCGCCGGGGCATCGACGAAATCCTGCGTCGGCGCGTCGAGATCGAGTTCATAGACGCGCAAATCGGCATCGATCAGCGTGCAGAGCTGGTTGATGGCGGCACCACCCTGAACGAAATTCTCCACCATCTGCTTGGTCACCGACGCGGGATAGGCCGAAACCCCCCGCTCGGCAATCCCGTGATTGGCGACGAAGACGGCCACGCGCGGGCGGGTCAGCTTCGGCGTTGCCCGTCCCTGCCAGGCCGCGAGCCACTGGCTGAAATCTTCAAGCCGCCCCAAGGCCCCCGCCGGTTTGGTCAGTTGCGCCTCGCGGGTCGCAACGGCGCTCGCCGCCGCCAAATCCGGCCCCGGCAATTTATCGAACAGCGCGCGCAGCTCATCCAGCGTTACCGGCGCATCGGGAGCGGGCGTATCATTGGCGGGACGGCCGGACGACGGCGTGGAACTCATGCGAACGCACCTTTCCGAATAACACTGCACAGGGGGACATGCCTTAGCCCCCTATAGCCGGGCCGGACGCCAACCACAAGCGATTGCCATGCGCCCGATTGTCCGCCAATGTCTTTGTCCCGTTTTAGACTCCTGTTGGGAAGCCGTCCGCCGACCGTGATGCCCCCCTTTTCGCGCCGCTTCCGCCTCGCCCTGATGTTTCTCACGCGCCTGCCGGTGCCGATCAATCCCGCGCCCGAAGCCTCGGAGATCGCCGAGGCCGGGGACATGTTCCCGCTCGTCGGCACGCTGATTGGGGCGGCGACGGGGGCCGTGTTTTGGGGGCTCTCGACGCTCGGCCTACCGCCCTTGGTCGCCGCTGCAACGGCACTCGCCGCGCAACTGCTCCTCACCGGCGCGCTGCACGAAGATGGCTTGGCCGATATGGCCGATGGGTTCGGCGGCGGCTTCACCCGCGCACGCAAGCTGGAGATTATGCGCGACAGCCGCCTCGGCACCTATGGCGGCGCAGCCTGATGCTCGCCCTGCTCGCCCGCGCCGGGCTGATTGCGGCGCTGCCGCCGGAGGAAGCAATTGCCGCGCTCGCCGTCGCCCAA
>NZ_LAJY01000217.1 GCF_000963705.1 Elstera litoralis
ACATTCGGCAGATCGAAGTTGATGACGTGGCTGACGCCATCGACATCGATACCACGCGCGGCGATATCGGTTGCGATCAGCACGGTCACGTGACCGTTGCGGAAGGCGGCCAGAGCGCGTTCGCGCTGCGGCTGCGACTTGTTGCCGTGAATGGCTTCCGAGCGAATGCCGACGCTATCGAGATGGCGAACCACCTTATCGGCCCCGTGCTTCGTGCGGGTGAAAACCAGTGAGCGGGTGATGACCGGATCGTTCAGCAGATCGGCCAGCAGGGCGCGCTTATCGTCGCGATCCACGAAAATCGCCTTCTGAACGATGCGTTCGGCGGTGGTGGCGACGGGGGTCACTTCCACGCGTTCCGGCTGGTTCAGTAGGTCTTTGGCGAGGCGGGCGATGCTGTCCGGCATAGTGGCCGAGAACAGCAGCGTTTGGCGTTCGCGCTGGATCATGCTGACGATCTGGCGGATCGGGTGAATGAAGCCGAGATCGAGCATCTGATCGGCTTCATCGAGTACCAGCGTGTCGACCTTATCGAGGAACACGGCATGTTGGCTGACGAGATCGAGCAGACGGCCCGGCGTTGCCACCAGAATATCCACACCGCGTTCCAGCGCGCGGATCTGGCGGAAAATCGGCTGACCACCGAAAGCCACGGCCACCGTCAGGGGCAGATTGCGGCCATATTGGCGAATATTGTCAGCGATCTGGCCGGCGAGTTCGCGCGTCGGGCTCAGAATGAGCGTGCGCACCGAACGCTTGAACGGGCGCTGATTGGTCAGGCTCAGTTTGTGCAGAATCGGCAGCGCGAAAGCCGCCGTCTTGCCGGTGCCCGTTTGGGCAATCCCGAGCAAATCCTTACCCGACAGCAGAATGGGAATCGCCCCGGCCTGAATCGGCGTCGGCGTTTCATAGCCTTCTTTAACCAAAGTATCGAGAAGGGCCTGGTTCAGGCCCAAGTCAGCAAAAGACGTCATGTGGAGAAAATCTCACAAGCAGGCTCAGCCCGGCCTATCATGTGAGGCCGGGAACGGAGCGGGGGTGTAAAGACGCCCCCCGCGTGTCCGGGCCGCCCTATCGGGATTGGATAATGACAGGTCGCCGCTGGTTTGCCGCATTCTTCAAAAAGAAGAGCCGACACGATCTCGGGCGATCACGCGCTGTCAAAAAGTGTCTGGGAACCTGACCTTCCGGCGCACCAATGTCAAGCGATGTTGCAATGCAACAGTGCAGAGCTGCCATGTGAGGGTTCAGAGCGCTCCGCTTTGCTCGGTCAAATAGGC
>NZ_LAJY01000218.1 GCF_000963705.1 Elstera litoralis
GGGGCGCTCGAAGGGTCGATTGCTTTTTGTGATCTCAAACCCGTCCCGGCGCTCAAAATCTCGTTTCGTAACAGGATCAAGAGTAACGAGCAGATCAAGAGGAATACCGTCGCCAGCCAGGCGCTGGGCCACTTGATAGCTGCAATAGCCGCCCCAGCTATGGCCGACTATTCCGACTTGGTGCCCAGGGTAACGTTTCCGCCACAGCGTAATATATTTGGCAATCTCACGATCGGCATCGTGCGTAAAATAGGCTTTCGCTTGATGAGGGTGTCCTTCGCGGCAATAAACAGCGAACTCTCGGTAAAGAGGCCGATACTTTGTATCCAAGGCTCCGCCAACAAATATGACAAGCGCCTTTTCGCAGTCGGTCCCAATGTCACACCCTAATGGCGGGATAGGATCACCGTCGTTGATCTTAGGGTCGACGATATCGACACCTTCCAGTACTGGCGTGCCGGGGGTGACAGGGAATAACCCCTCTGGATTATCGAATACACGATCAAATATTCCCATAATATCTCTCCTCTAAACAGACGATCCGATGGCCCAGGCTTTCAAACCTGCCAGGCCCTCTTGGGCATAGGCTTGCGCGGGGACGGCCCGCAGCGGATCGGTTTCGAAACCGGCCCCGAGAAGCAGATTGACCAGCCAGAAGCGCAGTTCATCTGCCGGAGTTACGGAAGGATACCGGGCACGGAGGCGGTTGGTGCTGGCGGTCTGGGAGACCTCGCGCTCTGCGTCGTCGAAAAGCTCGGCATGAGGGCCGAAAACTAACGTCAGCGCGGTCTTAGGCGATTCGATCAGGTGCTGAACAAGGGCATCGCTGGTAAACGCTTGCCGCAGCAGGCCCGCAACTTCGCGGTCGCGCGCTTGCCGGTCCTGCGCCATCGGGAGCAAGATGGACTCGCATCGCCAGAGGCGGGTGCGATCTTCAATGAGATCGAGATCGCTCAAGAGGCCCGCATAGAGCGGATCATCTAGCTGCCCCGCTCCGAAATTTCCCATGAGTTGGGCGAGGGCGATCCAGTCGCGCAGGTCAGCCAAACCAAGGGCTTGAGCGCTCTGGGCGGCCCGTCGGGCAACGGCAACACGGGCCGATGCTTCGACCGTTTTCCAAGTGTCCGCAAGCCATTGATCGATTTGCACCGTTCGACGACGGACCATATCTTCTGCCAGTGCTGCCCGAAGCCGAGAGTCGAGGTTTAATCCGGCGGCAGGAGGGGATGTGATGGGGCCATAAACGATCTCAGGTGTACCCGATACAATGATCCTGTGCAGGCCTGCCAACCACCAAGCGCGTTCAGCGGGGGTGAGCACGGGCCAAAGGGCTCCGAGAACATCCTTATCCCACCAGCGCAGAAGGCGGGGATTTCCGGTTTCATCGCGCATGATCCGACGATCTGCAAGACGCTGGGGGAGTTGAAGTAAATCGGCATCGCTTTCCAACCATAGCCCCCAGGGCAGCGCTCCCCGCGAGGAGAGCGCCTGTTGAAGATCGGGGGAGCCTTCCATCAACCAAGGCGTGACGCCGGTCATGCCGGGGGCTTCCGAAACCGGCCATAACGGGATCGCCGGTTCGGCTCGCTTTGCTGCCCAAGCCGCTATCGTCGGATCCAGAACCGGGTCTAGGATGGCGAAGCGGCTCATGGCCGTGGGGCACAAGGGGGAACCAGCGCCTGTCCCGCTTTTCCCGCACGCTGCAAATCCTGCGCTGTCTCATTGTTGGGAGTTCCTTCGCTGACCACCACGAGCGGATCGAAAGGAAGAATGGTCCCGCCATGATCGGTCGTATCGCCTTCATGGGCTACGGGGCGTCCATCGATCAGCCACCAATGTAACCCAGAGGTGATGCGCGCACCGCAGCTTGTCGCATCGCCCAGTCGCGCAATGGGTTTACCCTTCCGGGTTACCCAGGCAGCGCCTTCGACGATTCGGGTAAGCCCATGGATCGGACATAGGACAGCATCATCCACTGCCGCTGCTTTGAGCGCCATGTAGATCTCCTGATGAATTAGAACTTATAGAGAACATTAAGCGAAAAATAGGGATATTGTCAAGCTTTCCGCCGATAGTGGCACGCAACGCCAAGCCCGTTTCCACGCGGCAAACTGCGGCAGCGACGGCCTTTTCCCCGTAACCCCAGCATTACCGACGTGCCAGGATCGCGCGGCGAAGATCCACCGAGACCTATCGCTGCAAATCTCCCAACGATTCGCGCGGCCAATGAGACGAAAGCCTTTTCCCGATCCGTTGGCATCGGCCCCACGCCGTGCGACCATGCGGCCCCATGCGATACTTCCTCCCCCTGCTTCTGCTCCTAGCCGCCCTTCCCCTCCGGGCAGCGGACCGCTATGCGCTTCCGAGCGCTGACCTTGAGCAAATCATCGTGTTTTTCGCGCGGGAAACGGCCAATCCACGCTATTACGCACTCGATTATTCGCCAGATCATCCCGTAAGCCTGATAACCGACGCAGGCGAATCCGATGCGTATATTGCGTTTAATCTGATTCCCGCTGCCAAGGGCGCGCAGGGCGTTGGTCCGACTTACTTTCTCAATATGGTTTCGGGGCAAATTTTTAGTCTCTATGCGACCTGCACCCGTCACACCTTCCCCCGGCTCGACGCTTTTGTTGCCGAGCGCCGGGCGAAGCACCGAGTTCCTGCCGATATTCTGGCCAAGCACCAAGCCCATTTCCGCGCCGTCAGTGACCCACGGTCAACAAACTGCGGCGGCGACGGCCTACCCCCGTAACCCCGGCAACTCCGGCGTTCCCGGATCGCGCGGCGGAAAGCGGAGTTTTTCGGCGCGGCTAAGGTCCACCGAGACCAATTGGCTGATGCCGCGTTCGGCCATCGTCACGCCGTAGAGCCGGTCCATGCGGGCCATCGTCAGGCGGTGATGGGTGACGCAGAGGAAGCGGGTGCCGCTGGCGCTGGCGATATGGTCCAGCAACCCGCAGAACCGGTCCACATTGGCGTCGTCCAGGGGGGCGTCCACTTCGTCCAGCACGCAGATAGGCGAGGGGTTGGTGAGGAAGACGGCGAAGATCAAGGAGAGGGCGGTCAACGCCTGCTCGCCGCCCGACAGCAGCGACAGGGTTTGCAGCTTTTTGCCCGGCGGCGAGGCCATGATTTCAAGGCCTGCCGCGAGCGGATCGTCGCTTTCCGTCAGTTGCAAATGCGCCCGCCCGCCGCCGAACAGCCGCACGAAAAGCTCTTCAAAGAAGCCATTCACCTTATGGAAGGAGGCGAGCAGGCGCTCGCGCCCCTCGCGGTTGATGCTGGCAATCGCGCCGCGCAGGCGCTCGATGGCCTGGGTTAGGTCTTCTTTTTCGGCGCTGAGGGTTTCGATTTGGGCGGTGATTTCGGCCAATTCCTGATCGGCGCGCAGATTGACCGGCCCGAGCGCTTCGCGCTCCGCCGAGAGTTTTTCGAGGCGGCTGGCGGCGCTCTGGGCGGCACTCGCCACCGCTTGCGGCGATAATTCGGGATCGAGCGCGGCTTGGGCCACCACCTCATCCGGGCGGCAGTCGAGCCGTTCGCGGATGCGTTCGGCCACCGCTTGCGCGTCGCGGATCGCGGCTTCTTGCGCGGCTTCCGCCCGAACCCGGCCCTCGCGCGCCGTGGCGGACGCGCCTTTCGGCCTCCTTCAAGCGGCGGGTGGCGTCGGAGGCGCTGCGCTCGGCCTCGGCTAAAACGATCCGCCACCGCGCGGCGCTTGGCTTCGGCGTTGTCGATTTCGGCGAACAGCGCATCTCTGCGGTCGGCCAGATCGTCCGGCGCTTGGGCGAGCATCGCGGCTT
>NZ_LAJY01000219.1 GCF_000963705.1 Elstera litoralis
CCTCTAGACGAATTTGCGGCATCATCGCTCCAAACAGGAAAACTATATTCCGTTACGGTAGCCTACTCCTGCATGTGTTACTACTCCCCACGGTCGTGAATCCCGCACTGTCATGGCCTCTTCGCTTGCATTTTATCCGCATCTGACCAACCATCGCCGCAGCTTAGAGGCTTCGGAAAAGTAGGAGAAAAACATGGCCGACGGGAAATATCGTCTGATTACCCGCAGTGATTTCGACGGGCTGGTCTGCGGCGCATTGCTGAAGGAACTGGACCTGATCGACGATGTTCTATTCGCCCATCCGAAGGATATGCAGGACGGCAAAGTGCCCGTGACGGACCGGGACATTATCTGCAACCTGCCCCATGTGCCGGGGGCCGCCCTGACCTTCGACCATCATTCGTCGGAACTGGAGCGCAAGGGCGAGCAAGACGCCGTGGTGATCGATCCCGATGCGCCTTCGGCCGCGCGCGTCGTCTGGCGGCACTATGGCGGGGCCGACCGCTTCGATGAAACGCTTGATGATATGATGTTCGCCGTCGACCGGGCCGATAGCGCCGACTGGACGTTGGATGAAGTGCTGGATGCCGAAAGCTGGACCCTGCTGTCCTTCATGATGGATAGCCGCACCGGCCTTGGCCGTTTTCGCGATTTCCGCATCTCCAACTATCAGCTCATGATGAAGCTGATGGAAATGCTGCGCACAGGCCAGATCGACCCGATCATGGCCGACCCGGACGTGCAGGAGCGCGTTGCTATGTATCAATCGCAGCAGACGCAGTTCAAGCAGCAGTTGGAGCGCGTCGGCCGCATCGAAGGCAATGTGGTGGTGCTGGACCTGCGCGAGGAAGACCAGATTTTCGCGGGCAATCGCTTCCTCATCTACGCGATGTACCCCTCGTCGCTGATTTCGATGCATGTCATGTGGGGCCGCGATAAGCAGAATGTTGTGCTCGCCTGCGGCAAATCGATCTTTGACCGCACCTCGACGGTCAATATCGGCTCGCTGATGCTGCGTCATGGCGGCGGCGGCCATTCGGCGGCGGGCACCTGCCAGATCGCGCCGGAGACGGTAGAGGCCGTGATCGCCGAACTGCTGCCCGATATGCAGGCCTGCGAAGACGACGACGGCCAAGCGTAAGGGGGGCAAGCGTAAAGCTGAATCAAACCAGCGCTTTTCGCTTGACGCTTAACCCGGCGCTGCCTATACACGCCGTCTCTCAGACCGTTCCAAGGGCCTTCGGGTTGTTGGGACAGTCGTTCAGGATTAACCGTTACACATAGGGGATACGGTCATGGCGAGACGGTGCGCCGTCACCGGCAAAGGTGTGCTCACTGGCAATAATGTCAGCCACGCCAACAATAAGTCGCGTCGGCGCTATCTGCCGAACCTCCAGGTTGCCTCGCTGACCAGCGACAGCCTGGGCCGGGTGGTGCGTCTGCGCCTGTCGACCAATGCCATCCGCTCGATCGAGCACGCAGGCGGCCTCGACGCCTATCTCGGCAAGGCCCGCTCGTCGGAACTCACCGGCGATGTGCTGCGCTTGAAGAAGCAGATCGATAAGGCGACCGCCGCTAAGGTTGCTGCCTAAGCGCGAAGGTCAGCTTCGGCTGTCAAAAAAACCCCGCAGGGCGTGCCCGGCGGGGTTTTTTGTTGCGCGCCAATCTGGCGCCCCTCGGAACAGGCCGCTAAGATGCCGCTGTTACCGTTCATCAGAGGGGGAAAGCGTGGCCAACGCTTCAGCACAGTCCGAAACCGATCCGCGCGAGCTGGAGTTTCCGAACCTGCGCGTGCTGAAGCACCCGCTGATCCAGCATAAGCTCTCGCATATGCGCGACGCCGTAACCTCGACCGTGCGGTTTCGGCAGTTGCTGCACGAAATCTCGCTGCTGATGGGCTATGAGATCACCCGCGACCTGCCGCTGACCCTGGAGCGCATTACCACGCCGCTCGAAGACATGGATGCGCCGGTGATTGCGGGCAAGAAGGTGGCGGTGGTCTCGATCCTGCGCGCCGGGCTCGGCATGGTCGAAGGGCTGCTGGATCTGGTCCCCTCCGCCCGCCAGGGCCATATCGGCCTGTACCGCGACCCCGAAACCAAGAAGCCGGTGGAATATCTCATTCGCCTGCCCACCCCCGGCGGGCGCATGTTCATTCTGGCCGATCCGATGCTGGCGACGGGCAATTCCGCCGTTCATGCCGTCGATGTGCTGCTGAAGAATAATGTGCCGCGCGAGAATATTCGCTTCATGGCGCTGGTCGCCGTGCCGGAGGGGATGCGCGTCTTCAACGCCAACTACCCCGACGTGCCGGTCTATGCCGCCGCCCTCGACAGCCACCTGAACGAACACGCCTATATCGTCCCCGGCCTCGGCGACGCGGGCGACCGGCTGTTCGGCACCAAGGATCATTAGTCGGAGCGATTAAGCGGGGCTCTGCCCCCGATGCGCTTTGCGCGTCAAACGCGCGGAACCCCGCTCAAAGGGCGACGGCCCCTTGCGAATCCACGATCTCATCGCTCCCCATAGGGGAATTCGGATTAGGGGAATGGGATTGCCAAGGGGCAAGCCCCTTGGTTGGGGTGGAGGGGCAGCGCCCCTCCTATATCCGCTGCGGAATCGCCCGCCCTTGGCCTTGCGTGAGCGCCCGGAAGCGCCAGACCATCAGGAAGGAGACCGTGGCGAGCCCCGTCGCAAGGCCGATCCAAACGCCGATCCCCTGCCAGCCGAGAAGAAAACCCAGCACATAGCTGGTCGTCAGCCCAACACCCCAATAGCCGAAAACGGCGAACAGCATGGGCACGCGGGTATCGGAGAGGCCGCGCAGGCTGGCGGTGCCGATCACCTGCATGCCGTCGAAAAGCTGGAACAGCGCCGCCACCGCCAAATAGGTTACGGCCAGCTCCAGAACCGCGACATTGGCCACCGCCTCGGCGTCCAAAAACTGCCGCGCCAGCGGATAGGGCACGAGCCAGAGGACGATTGCCGCCGAGCCCATGACGGCAAGGCCCATGCCCTGCGCCACCCATCCCGCTTGCGCTGCCGCTGCGGGTTCGCCCCGCCCGACTGCCGCCGCAATCCGCACCGTCGCCGCTTGGGAAATACCCCAGGGCACCATGAAGGTCAGCGAGGCGAGGAGAATGGCGATCTGATGGGCGGCGAGCGCGTCCGTCCCCAACCAGCCCATCATCAGCCCGGCGATGGCGAACAGCCCGACTTCCATCACCATCGTAATGGAGATCGGCAGGCCGAGGGTGAGCATCCGCCGCCACAAAACCGCCTCGGGCCGCCACGCGCCGCCCGTGCGCCACAGCGCCGCGAAAGGCGCTTGCGTGACGATATAGACCAGCATCGCGCCCACCATCAGCCAGCAGCCCGTTGCCGTGGCAATCCCTGCGCCGATGAGGCCGAAGGCCGGAATCCAGGGCAGGCCGATACTCTGCCCGCCGAAAACCAGCAGCAGATCGAGCCCCGCATTCACAACGAAGGCCCCCATCGTAAAGGCCAGTGACAGGTTGGCCTTGTGATAGGTGACGAGCAGATTGCGCACCACGGTCATCAGCAGCAGCGGCGGGATCGACCAACGCAGCGCATCGAGATAATGCCCAGCCTCTTTGGCCAGCGCCGGGGCTTGCCCCAGCCACAGCAGCAGGGTTTCCGAGAAGCCGAGGATCAGCGCGATGCCGAGGCCGACGACGCTATTCAGCCCCAAGCCTTGCCGCAAAATCCGGGCTTGCCCCGCCGTATCGCCCTCGCCCTGGGCTTGCGCCAGCATCGGCGCGGTGACGGTGGCGAGCCCCATGCCGAAGAACCAGAAGAACACCCACAGCCCCTGGGCGAGCGCGGCCGCCGCCAGCGGCTCCTTCCCCAAATGGCCGATCACCAGCATATCGGTGAGGTTCATGCCCATTTGCAGCAATTGGCCGAGGGCGACCGGGGCCGCCAGCACCAGCATCGCCCAGCCTTCGGCGCGCCACGTTGCGGCGGAAAAAATCTTGGTCATGTCAGTCTCATTTCTATTCCCAAACGCCCGGCCAAATCTTGAATGAAGTGCCAGGCGGTGCGGCCCGAGCGCGCGCCGCGCGTAATCGCCCATTCCAACGCTTCAGCCCGTAAACGTTCGGGCGGATGGCGCAGGCCGAAGTGCGCCGCATAGCCGTCGATCATCGCTAAGTACGTCTCCTGGTCGCAGGCGTGGAACCCCAGCCACAGACCGAATCGATCCGAAAGCGAAACTTTTTTCTTCCACCGCTTCCCCGGCGTGAATCGCCGTCGAGCGCTCGTTCTCGATCATCTCGCGCGACAGGATGTGACGGCGGTTGGAGGTAGCGTAGAGCAGCACGTTTTCGGGCCGCCCTTCGATGCCGCCGTCGAGAATCGCTTTCAGCGACTTATAGGTCGAATCGCCCGCATCGAAGGAAAGATCGTCGCAGAACAGCAGGCAGCGCCGGGTTTGCGTGCGCAGAACCGACAGCAGCACGGGCAGCGACGGAATATCCTCGCGGTGAATTTCGATCAGCGCCAAACGCTGCGCCGGGTCGGCGGGGGCTGCGGCGTTGATCGCCGCGTGAACGGCTTTCACCAAACTGCTCTTGCCCATGCCGCGCACGCCCCACAGCAGGGCATTATTGGCGGGTAGACCGCGCGCAAACCGTTCCGTATTCGCAACGAGCAAATCTTTCGACTGCTCGATGCCCTGCAGCAGCGTGATTTCCACCCGCGCCACCGAGGGCACCGGCTCCAGCCAACTGCGGTCGGCGTGCCACACGAACGCATCCGCCGCCGCCAGATCAATCGCCGGGTTGGCGGGCGGGGCCAGCCGCTCCAACGCGTCGGCGATTCGAGCTAGGTAATCGAGCAGGGCCGGATTTTCGGTCATTGGGGCGTTTCCTCCGATTAAAGAGGCGCAGTCAAGCGCTCTGGTGGGCGATTGTCCAGCGGCAATATCCGAGGTCGGATATGTTAGCGCATTGATCCGTACGAAATTACTGAGTAATTTCGATTTAAACGAGCGCCCAACGATATTCCATATAAGAAGGTTGTAATGCCACGATATATTAGATCCTTAGACGGATTCATCAAATCATTAACACGCAAAGATCTGATTG
>NZ_LAJY01000022.1 GCF_000963705.1 Elstera litoralis
CGGCAGTTACGCCGCCCCGCCACGGAGGAAAACATGGCTGAGCATATCGTCTACACTGTAGAAGCGCGCAGTCGGACCGGAGCGGATAAGCGATTTGGGGTTTTCATGGACCGTCGAACGGCAGAATGCTGGACCAAGAAACTGGGCGACGACGTCGATACCGTGATTACCGAGTCCTATCTGTGGGACCGACGCCATAATCACAATCTGGGGAGCGGTTTGGGCGTTCAAGCCCCGATCCAGATGTAGCCAGACTATCGGAGCGCGCGGGTTTGCCGCCGTT
Source organism: Elstera litoralis (assembly GCF_000963705.1). Taxonomy (GTDB): domain Bacteria; phylum Pseudomonadota; class Alphaproteobacteria; order Elsterales; family Elsteraceae; genus Elstera; species Elstera litoralis. The sequence continues at coordinate 284 of NZ_LAJY01000022.1, forward strand.
TCGACGGGTTCGGGGCCTTTCGCGAATGGGATTTCACTCCCTGCCCCGATCTTAAGCGGATCAATCTCTGGATTGGTCCGCTTTTTTCATATCGATATCGAAATAAAGGCCTTAAGAGGCCAATCTGAGCGCCGTAATCGTGGTCGTACTTGGGTCTTTTACCAGCCCATCGACGACAAGATTGACGCCAAGCTCGCCAATCGACCCGACCCCGTTGGAGGTGGCGAGCTTTTCCATCTTTTCTTTGAGATTAATGGCCGCCGAAGCTTGATTGGCGTGGGCGATGGCACGATGCTCGCCTGCCGAGGTTTTAAGGAAAATTTCGACGACATCTTTTCCATCCGAGCCGATGCGAGCCCGAATTTCCTTGATGGTGCCTGTGATGCTGTGATGCTCGACGCCGGTCAAGTCGCAGCCCTTCCCTGAAATCTACGCCGAACAGAATAGCGTAAACTTCAGAACTTCCTAGTAAAACTTACAACGCCCCCCTGCGGAGATTCGGCCCCTGTGGGCTCAGCGCGGCGTTTTCGGGGATTCTCAAGAACAGAGCTTTGTGCGCCCCTGGAAGAGCGATATACTCCTCGTTCAAGTGGTAACAGGCTGGACAGCGATGGGCGATTTAGGCTTTGCTGGCCTTATGGTTTGGAACCGAAACGATGTTTTTAGGCTGAGAGATTAAGATGGCCGCCCCCCTTCAGCGCCGGGTCTTCGACCAAGCGACCCTTAATCATTTTCTCGACCTCTACGAGCGCTCCAGCCGGGGGCCGGCTTTTGCCGAGCGCCCGAGCTTTCTGGCCTGCGATTTCTCGGGCCTTGATTTCTCTGGGCGCGATCTCACCAATTTCAGCGCCATCGGCTGCCGCTTCGTTAATGCCGACCTGTCGCGCTCCAACCTCAGTTTCGCCAATCTTTATGCCGCCGATCTGCGCGGCGCGATTCTGAAGAACGTCGATTTCACCCGGGCCGATTTGCGTGGCGCGTGCCTGCGCTCGGCCGATCTCGGCGGGGCCAATCTGCAAGAGGCCTCGCTGGAGCGCGGCGCGCTGTTCTTCGCCTCCATCGATGGCGGCTTCCGCGATACCGCCGTGCCAGTGAAAAGCGCCTATTACCGCCAGATTCACCATCTTGCGCCCGAACCGATCCGCGATACCGATATGCGCGGCGTTATTCTGGAGCACGCCGATATTTCGGATAGCGATCTTTCGTTCACCGATCTCACCGGCGCCAACCTGACCGGCGCGAACCTCACGCGCTCCAACCTGACCGGCGCGCGCTTCTTTGGGGCGAATTTGACCGGGGCCAAGCTGCAAGGCGCCAAACTGCGCCAAACCAACTTCGTCACCGCGATTTACGATAGTGCGCAGTTCAAGGATTGCGATATCTCCGGTACGGTGTTTCCACGCGAAATGCCGGATTTCGACGCGGAGTTCCCCCGCCGCCTTGCCCGCCACACCCGCTGGGTGCAATCCTTGGGGTCGGAGGGCGAGCGGCTCGATTTCACCATGATCGACCTGCGCGGCAAAAAGTTCGACGGGCTCGACCTATCGGCGGCGGTCTTCACGCTCTCGCTGCTCGATGAAGCCAGTTTTGCGGGCTGCTATATGGCGATGGCCGAACTCAACGGCGTCAGCGCCCGCAAAGCCCGCTTCGATAAAGCCGATTTGCGCGGCTCCAATCTCACGCGCGGCAATTTTACGCTGGCAAACTTCCAGGGCGCGAACCTCGGCATGATGGATATCGCCGGGATGCACCCGATGAGCGTGCCGACCCGCCTCACCCAATCCTGCATCATGGCGGCGAATTTCGATAATGCTGTGCTGACCGGGGCCGATCTGGAGTTGGCCGACGCCACCGAAGCGCGCTTTACCTCGGCCAATCTGGCGGGCGCGGTGCTTATCAACACCTACTGCTATGGCGCGAACTTCCGGGGCACGAATTTCGACAATGCCGTGCTCACCCATGTGCGCGGGTTGGAATTCTCGCTCACTTAAGAACTGCGCCCTTACAGTTCCTCGACATCCACGACGCCGGGGAGCGATTTCACCATCGCGCGTAAAGAGGGGGTGACGGCAAAGCCGCCGCTGAGGGGAATTTCCACGTCGCAATCCTCCAAATCGAGCAGGACGGAAATCCGCCCGCGCCCGCGATATTGGTCGCCCTGGTCGCGCAAAATACCTTTGAGATTGGAAATCGGCGTCTCGTCCGCCAGATAGATGCGCATGCCCGAAACGGTGTTTTCGGTCGCAGCATCCAGCAGCCCGACCTGCTGGGCCAACAGCTTCACGCCCTCGCCCTCCAGCCGCGCTTCGACGTGCAACAGCAGCGGCTTATTGGCGTCGAGCATCTCGCGCGACACGGCGAGCACTTCCGAGAAGAGCGTGACCTCAAACGAGCCGCTGGCGTCCGAAAGCTGCACGAAGGCCACGCGGCTGCCGCGCGCCGTGGTGATCTCGCGGCGGCTCAGCACAATTCCTGCGACTTTCACCCGCTGCGGCTCGCCGGGGCGGACCTTATGAGTGAAATCGGCGGCGCGGGTCACCCCTAAGCGCTTTAACGCGCGCTCATAGACATCGAGCGGATGGGCGGAAAGATAGAAGCCGACTGCGTCGAACTCCTTCTGCAAGCGCTCGTGGGGCATCCAATCGATGACGTTTTGGCAAGGGCAGCGGCGGCGCTTCCACCCCGGCATCGCCCCCGCCGAAGAGGCTAACCTGATTGCTGGCCTTCTCTTCCGTCAAAAGCTGTGCGTGCCGCATCACCGCTTCCGCCGCGCCATGCACGCGAGCGCGGTTTGGATCGAGACTATCGAAGGCCCCCGCCAGCGCGAGATTTTCGATCTGGCGTTTATTGACGCTTTTCGGGTCGAGCCGCGCCGCGAAATCCTGCAAGGAGCGGAACGGCCCGCCCTTGGCGCGCTCCGCCACTAGGGTTTTCATCGCCTGATCGCCGACATTCTTGACCGCCGCCAGCGCATAGCGCACCGCCGTTTTCCCATCGGGCAGGGTTTCCACGGAAAAATCGGGCGCGGAGGCATTCACATCCGGCCCCAGCAGCGGAATATTCAGGCGGCTGAGTTCCTGGCGGAAGACATTGAGTTTATCGGTATTGCTCATATCAAAGGTCATCGACGCGGCGAAAAATTCCACCGGGTAATTGGCCTTCAGATAGGCGGTTTGGTAGGAGACCAGCGCATAGGCCGCCGCGTGGCTTTTATTGAAGCCGTAGCCCGCGAATTTTTCGACCTGATCGAAGATTTCCGACGCCTTCTTCGGATCGACATTATTGGCCTTCGCGCCATCGCAGAAGGTGGCGCGCTGGGCGTCCATTTCCGCTTTGATCTTTTTGCCCATCGCCCGGCGCAGCAAATCGGCCCCGCCGAGCGTATAGCCCGACAGCACCTGCGCAATCTGCATCACCTGTTCTTGGTAGATGGCGATGCCGAAGGTTTCCTTCAGCGTTCCTTCCAATAATGGATGCAGGTAATCCGGCGTCTCCCGCCCGTGCTTGCGGTTGATATAGCTCGGAATATTATCCATCGGGCCGGGACGATAGAGCGCGACGACGGCGATAATATCCTCAAAGCGGTCGGGACGCAGATTGCGCAGCACGTCGCGCATGCCCGAGCTTTCAAGCTGGAACACGCCGGTTGCATCGCCCCGGCTGAGCATCTTGAAGGTTTTCGCGTCGTCGAGCGGCAGTTGCTCCAGATTCACCGTAATGCCGCGCTGCTGGATGAGCTCGACGGCGCGCACCAGCACGGTGAGGGTTTTCAGGCCCAAAAAAGTCGAACTTCACCAAGCCCGCGAGTTCGACATATTTCATATTGAACTGGGTCACAGGCATGGTCGAGCGCGGGTCGCGGTAGAGCGGCACCAGCTCTTCCAAGGGCCGGTCGCCGATCACCACCCCGGCGGCGTGGGTCGAGGCGTGGCGGTAGAGCCTTCCAACTTTTGCCCGATGGCGAGCAAGCGCGCGACCTGCTCGTCGTCGTCGCGCATTTTTTGGAACTGCGCGTCGCCCTTGATCGCCTCTTCCAGCGTCACCGGATTGGCGGGATTGTTCGGCACCATTTTGCAGATACGGTCCACCTGCCCGTACGGCATGGCGAGCACGCGGCCCACGTCGCGCAGCACGGCGCGCGCTTGCAGCTTTCCGAAGGTGATAATCTGGGCAACGCGGTCGTGGCCGTATTTATCCTGGACGTAGCGAATAACCTGATCGCGCCGCTCCTGACAGAAATCGATATCGAAATCGGGCATGGAGACGCGTTCGGGATTGAGGAAGCGCTCGAACAGCAGCCCGAACCGTAACGGGTCGAGATCGGTGATCGCCAGCGCCCAGGCCACCACCGAGCCCGCGCCCGAGCCGCGCCCCGGCCCAACCGGAATGCCCTTATCCTTCGCCCATTGGATGAAGTCCGCAACGATGAGGAAGTAGCCGGGGAACCCCATATTGATAATAACATCAAGCTCGAAATCCAGCCGCTCCCGGTAGGGCTTGGCGATGGCTTCCTGGGCTTCGGCGTCCATCGAAGGCGTGACGATTCCCGCCGCGAGGCGCTTTTTGAGCCCCGCCTCCGCCATCACGCGCAATTCGGCGGGCTCGTCCCGCCCCGCGCCGGTCGAGAAGGTCGGAAGGATCGGTTTGCGGAACGGCGTTGAAACGGCGCAGCGCTGAGCGATGACAGCGGTATTGAGAATCGCTTCCGGCAGATCGGCGAACAGGGCCACCATCTGCGCGCCGGTCTTGAAATAATGCTCCGGCGTCAGGCGGCGACGGTCGGACACCTCCAGCGTCACCCCTTCAGCGATGCAGAGCAGCACATCATGCGCCTCATACATCGATGGGGCGGAGAAATAGACATCATTGGTGGCCACCAGCGGAATATCGTGGGCGTAAGCGAAATCCACCAATCCCGGCTCAACGCTCGCCTCGCGCGGGTCGCCGTGGCGCTGGAGTTCGATGTAAAGCCGGTCGCCGAAAACCTCCTTCAGGCGCAAAACCGCCGCTTCTGCCGCCTCGCGCTGGCCCTCGTTCAGCAGCCGCCCGACCCAGCCGGTCACACCGCCGGTGAGGCAGATCAGCCCTGCCGAATGCTCGGCCACCAAATCGAGCGTAACCTGTGGCACCTCATGGCTTTCGGTCTTAAGAAAAGCGTGGGAGACCAGCTTCAGCAGATTCTCATAGCCGCCGATATCCTGGCAGAGCAGCAGCAGCGGATCGGGGGGCAGCGGCAGGCCGGGCCGGGTGGTTCCATCGGTCCGGCGGACGTGGAGAATAGCGCCCAGGATCGGCTGAACCCCAGCGTCGCCCGCCGCTTGGGTGAACTCGATAGCGCCGAATAGATTGCCCGTGTCGGTCACCGCCACGGCGGGCATTTTCGCCCCCGCCGCAAGCTTGACCAACTCCTTCATCTTGATCGCCCCTTCCGACAGGGAATAGGCCGAATGGACGCGGAGATGGATGAACGGGCTCTCAGTCATGCACTCAGTGTAATCCAGCCGCCCCGCATCTGCGTATAGGATTCAGACGTAAGATGAGTGGGAGCCTTGTTGGGACCACCGCGCCTTGTTATCTGTGTCCCTAGGGGTTATCGCCGTTCAGCGGCGATGCGCCTCGCCAGAAAGGAATAGCGAAAGTGCAGCGCATCCTGCTCGCCGATTTTCAGGTTTCGATGACACACAGCGCCCGACCCGACCTCAGTTCTTCCCTTGCGGATCGGTTGACGGTGGAACGCGCCGTCTCGGATCTGCGCCGCTCCACCCCGGTTATTCTCACCGATGCCGGGCAAACGTGGCTGGTTCTCGCCGCCGAGGCCGCGACGGCGGGCGCGATGGTCGAGTTAATCCCCGAGGGGACGCCGCTAACGCTGGTGCTGACCGCCAATCGCGCCGAGGCCCTGGGCCTCGCCATTGATGAGGAGCCGGGCGCGCTGGTCGCCCGCCGTTTGCGCGCGCCTTACGAAGCCGGGCTCGCCGATCCGACCCATCCGGCAGGC
>NZ_LAJY01000220.1 GCF_000963705.1 Elstera litoralis
CGCAGCCGACAGCAACGCATCGTTTCCGCACCCAGCATAGTGAAATCGCCGATATTGTTAGCAAGATCGAGACTATTCTTACAAAACCCACCTGGAGTGCGCAGGCCCAAGATATTCGCCAGGCCTTCAGCGAACTCTCGGCCAAGTTACGCATTCATCTCGCGTTGGAAGATGATGTGCTCTACCCACGGTTGGCCCGCCATGCCGACAGTAAAGTGCGGGACCTTGCGGTAAGCTATCAAACCGAAATGGGCGGTATCCGGCAAGCTTACGAAGATTTCCTGAGCCAATGGGTTCATTCGGGCAAACTGCTGACCGACCCCGCCGGGTTCCAGGCCGCCACGAAGGGCCTGTTTGCCGCGTTGAAGGACCGGATTCACCGGGAAAATACGGCGGTTTATACGCTGGTCGATTCGGTCGGCTGGTAAAACGGCCCGCGCGTCCCCCGGCGCGGGTTCAAAAAACTCGCTGCGCAGGGATTGATTCGGTTTTGGTTTCGCATAAATATGCATTCGAAATACATGTTTATGCGAGGAACCAATGTCCAATCCTGCCGCAACCGCGCGCTTTCGGGTCCAGCACGGCGAGATCGAAATGCTGCTTCAGGCGGTCGAACGTCAGCTTCGCGTGCCCGGCTGGGCGACTGCTCCCCAGGCGCTGCGCGAAAGTTTCACCCAACTCTCCGCAAAACTGCGGATTCATTTGGCCCTGGAAGATGATGCGCTTTACCCCCGGCTCGCAACCCATGCCGATGGCAACTTGCGCGCTTTGGCGCAACAGTATCAACAGGAAATGAGCGGAATTCGCCAAACCTATGAGGCCTTCTTAGCCGAATGGCTCCACAGCAACCGCTTTAGCCAGGAGGCTTCGGCCTTCACCGCCGCCGCAACCGACCTTTTCAAAACGCTGCGCGCGCGCTTTCACCGGGAAGACACGCGGCTTTACCCGATGGCCGACGCGGCGGCGTAACGCGAAAAGGCGGGGCTTCCCCCGCCTTTTCCACCCCCCACACTTAGCCTATTCCGCCGCCTGTGCCCGCAAAACCGGCTTCGGTTGATTGAGCCGTTCGCCAGCTTCAGCGCCTCGAAATAGGATGGGAAGGCCGGGCGGTTCACGTAGCGGCCCGCGCCCTTAACTGTGCGCAATTCGCCCTTGGCATAGACGAGCTTGCCCGCCGAAACCGTGTGGCTGGGAATGCCGGTGACGGTCAGCCCTTCGAAAATATTGAAATCCACCTGCTGATGGTGGGTTTTGGCGCTGATCGTTTTGGTACCCGAAGGATCCCACACGACGATATCGGCGTCGGCCCCGACTGCAATCGCGCCCTTGCGCGGGTAGAGGTTGAAGATTTGCGCGGCATTCGTGCTGGTGATCTTCACGAACTCATTCGGCGTTAGCTTGCCGCTGTTTACGCCTTTTTCCCACAGCACCATCATCCGGTCTTCGACGCCGCCGGTGCCATTGGGGATCTTGGTGAAATCATTGCGGCCTGCGGCTTTTTGCGGCGCGCAGAAGCAGCAATGGTCGGTTGCCGTGGTTTGAAGATTGCCCGACTGCAAGCCCCGCCACAGCGCCGATTGATGCTCGTGGGAACGAAACGGCGGGCTCATCACATGGGCCGCCGCGAAGGTGAAATCGTCGGAACGATAGACGCTCTCATCCACCACCAAATGCCCCGCCAGCACTTCGCCATAAACGCGCTGGCCTTCCGAACGGGCGCGGGTGATGGCTTCCAGCGCTTCCTTGCACGACACATGGACGATATAGAGCGGCACGCCGAGCACCTGGGCGATGCGGATGGCGCGGTTCGCCGCCTCCCCTTCCACTTCCGGCGGGCGCGACAGCGGGTGCCCCTCCGGCCCGGTGATGCCCTGGGCCAGCAGCTTCTTTTGCAGGTGATAGACCAGCTCGCCATTCTCGGCGTGAACGGTGCAGAGCGCCCCCAACTCCCACGCACGGGTAAAGCTGTTCACCAGCACTTCGTCTTCGCACATGATGGCGTTTTTTATACGCCATGAAGTGCTTGAAACTATTGACGCCGTAATCCTTGACCAGCGTTCCCATATCGCGGGCGACGCTTTCGTCCCACCAGGTCACGGCCACATGGAAGGAATAGTCGGTGGCCGATTTTTCCGCCCAGCCGCGCCAGGTCTTATAGGCTTCCAGCAAGGATTGCTGCGGGCTCGGGATGACGAAATCGATAATCATCGTCGTCCCCCCGGCAGCGCCCGCCGAGGTGCCGCTGAAGAAATCTTCCGACGCCACCGTGCCCATGAACGGCAGTTCCATATGGGTATGCGGATCGATCCCGCCGGGCATCACATATTGCCCGCCAGCGTCGATAATCTCTGCCCCTGCCGGAGCCTCCAAGTTCGGCCCGACGGCGATAATCTTATCGCCCTCGCACAAAACATCGGCCCGAGTGCTGGTGTCGGCGGTCACGACCGTCCCGCCGCGAATGAGTAATGCCATGACGCGCCCTCCCTTGCGAGAAAGAGCACCGCCCGAGGATACGGGCGGTGCCGGTTTCGACCTACATCTTCGACTTGTCGAAAATTTCGTGGCTCCAAGCGCCTTCCGGCTTCTTGGTGATAACCGGAGCCGATTTGCCGCCCATCAGCACGGCGACCGTGCGGTCGTAGGCGGCGGGATCGAGATAGCCGGTGCCTTTCGGGTTCTTACCGATCAGCTTGGCGATTTCGCCCATCATGCGCTTCTGGTGCTTTTCGGTCTGCGCGCCCGAGGCGTCATTATCGAGCACCACGGTTGCCGCCGCATCGCTGTTAGCAGCGGCCCAGTCCCAGCCCTTCATCGAGGCTTTGACGAATTTCGCCAGCTTTGCCGCCATCGCCGGGTCTTTTTACGCTTTTGCCCAGCGTGTAGAGCCCGTCTTCCAACGTGGCAACGCCCTGGTCTTCGTATTTGAACACCAATAGGTCGCTGTCTTTCAGCCCGCCATCGATGACCTGCCAATATTCATTATAGGTCATCGTCGAAATACAGGCGGCCTGCTTTTGCAGAATCGGATCGACGTTGAAGCCCTGCTTCAGCACCGTCACGCCCGCGCCGCCCGTGGTGGCATAGCCGAGCTTATCCATCCAGGCGAGGAAGGGATATTCATTACCGCCGAACCAGACGCCGAGCGTCTTGCCGGGGAAGTCCTTCGGCGCGGTGATGCCGCTATCCTTGCGGCAGGTCAGCATCATGCCCGAGCTTTGGAAAACCTGGGCGATATTGACGAGATCGACGCCTTTTTCGCGCGTCGCCAAGGCCGAGGGCATCCAATCGACGATCACATCGGCCCCGCCGCCGGCGATGACCTGGCTCGGGTTGATGTCCGGGCCGCCCGCCTTAATGGTGACATCAAGACCGACTTCCTTATAGAAGCCCTTATCTTTCGCCACGTAATAGCCCGCGAACTGGGCCTGCGTGACCCACTTCAGTTGCAGGGTCAGCTTATCTTGCGCAGAAGCTGCCGTGGGTACCGCCACCGCAAGTGCCAAAGCGGAGGAAACCAAAAGGCTTTTCATCGACATCATTCCATCTCCCAAGAACCGTTAAACGCGTGGAAACTCTACCCTGTCGTGCGGTTCGGTTCGTCCGAACTCGCCTCTATTCTTAACCTCGCGCCTTGCGGAACGAGGGATGCCAGAAGGTTACCCGCCGTTCGATCAGCGTGATCGTACCATAGGCGAGCGAGCCGACGACACTCGCCACCGCAATCGTCGCCCACACCACATCCACATTCATGCGGGCAACTTCCGTGGAAATGCGGAACCCCATGCCGACAATCGGCGTGCCGAAAAACTCCGCCACGATCGCGCCGATCAAGGCCAAGGTGGCGTTCAGCTTCAGCGCATTGAAGATCATCGGCGCTGCCACCGGCAAGCGTAAAGCGAGCAGGGTTTGCCCATAGCTTGCGCCATAAGAGGTCATCAAATCCCGCTGCATCCGGTCGGTGCCCTGCAACCCGGCGAGGGTGGAAATCAGCATGGGGAAGAAGGTCATCACTACGATCACCGCCGCTTTCGACGGCCAGTCGAAGCCAAACCACATCACCATGATCGGCGCGATCCCGACGATGGGAATGGCGCTGACGAGGTTCCCTAACGGCAGGAGCCCCCGTTGCAGAAACGGCGAGCGGTCAACCAGCAGGGCGATGATGAAGGCCGAGCCGTTCCCCAGCAGATACCCGGCAATCACCGATTTCAGCACGGTCTGCTGAAAATCGGCGAAGAGCACCGAAGCTTGTGCCACCAGCGCCAGACCGATAGCGCTCGGCGCGGGCAGCAGCACTTTTTGGCACCCCGAAACCACGCACGATCACTTCCCAGAGATAGAGCAGCGTTAACCCGAACAGCGCCGGAACCACCCAACCGAAGCGCGCCTCCGCGCGTGTGTCGTTGGACAGGCGCGCGAGCAGCGCCCAAGCCGCCGCCCCGGTCAATAGGGTCAACGGCCAGAGCAGAATGCCGGAGCCTCCCTGCGCCAAAACCACCAAGCTCAGGAGCGCCGCGAGCGCCACCGTTGCGGCCAAGATGGGAAGGCTCATCGCTTGCCTCCTGCCACGGGGACGCGCTGATAGCTCAGCGTGACCCTCTCGATCAACCCGATCAGCGCCACCAGCCCCATGCCCAGCACCGCCGAAACCACGAGGGCTGACCAAATCTGGATCGTCTGGCCATAGTAAGAGCCCGCGAGCAGCCGCGCGCCGAGCCCGGCCTGCGCCCCGGTCGGAAGCTCGCCGACGATTGCGCCAACGAGGGCAATCGAAATCGCCACTTTCAAGCTGGTGAAGAAAAACGGCATGGCGGCGGGCCAACGCAGCTTCCAGAAAAGCTGCGTTGGACTGGCCGAATAAGTGCGCATCAGATCAAGCTGCAAGGGATCGGGCGAGCGCAGCCCCTTCACGAGGCCAATCGTGATGGGGAAGAAGCAGAGGTACATCGCAATCACCGCTTTCGGCAGCAGCCCCGTCAGCCCGATATTCCCGAGCACGACCACGATCATCGGCGCAATCGCCAAGATCGGCACGGTTTGGGAGGCGATCACCCAGGGCATTAGCGATTTTTCCAGCGTGCGCACATGGACGATGCCGAGCGCCAAAATCCCCCCCAGCAGCACGCCGAGCCCGAAGCCCGAAGCCATCGCCGACCCCGTTACCCAGGTATGGAACAGCAGATTGCGCGGGCTATCAATGCGGGCCGAAAAGCTTTTCTCTAAATCCGCGTAAATCTGCTGCGGCGCGGGCAGCAAGGGCCGCTCCTGACTCCAGGCCGCCGCCACAAGCTCGCCCGTGCTATAGTCGGTTTTGCCGTTGCGCTGCCAGCCGTCGATGATCTGCGGCGCGTTCAGCCAAACCGCGCCGCCGAGCCACGCCACCGCGAGAACGGCCAGCACGAACAGCAGCGGCAGGGGCCGCGTGAGAGCGGCAGGAAGCCTAATCATCATGCCCATGCCCCGCCAGCAGCCCTTGCCGAACCCGGTGCGCCACGTCCAAAAAGGCTTGGCTGTCGCGGGTCGCCGCCGACCGGTCGCGCGGTAAGGGGCTATCGATAATATCGATGATCCGGCCCGGCCGGGCGCTCATGATAACGATTTTGGTCGAGAGATAGACCGCTTCCGAAATCGAATGGGTGACGAAAATCACCGTTTTATTGGTCTTCTTCCACAGGCTCAGCAGTTCGTCGTTCAGCCGGTCGCGGGTGATTTCATCGAGCGCGCCGAAGGGCTCGTCCATCAGCAGCAAATCGGGATCGAAGCTCAGCGCACGGGCAATCGAAACCCGCTGCTGCATACCGCCCGAAAGCTGCCACGGGTATTTGCGCTCGAACCCAGTCAGCCCGACCAACTCCAACGCCGCCCGCGCCCGCTCGCGCTGATCGGCTTTCGGCAGGCCCATGATTTCGAGCGGCAGCATCACGTTACGCGCAACCGAGCGCCACGGGTAGAGCGTGGGGGCTTGGAACACATAGCCGTAGGCACGATCCAGCCGCGCCTGTTCCGGCGTGCCGCCGTTCACCAGCGCCGTGCCGGAGGTCGGGTGCTCCAAATCGGCGACAACCCGCATCAGCGTCGTTTTCCCGCACCCCGAGGGCCGATGAAAGAAACGAAATCGCCCTTATTGATGGTCAGATTGACATTGGACAGCGCCGTAACCGGATGGTCGGCGGTTTGATAGACCAGCGACAGATCGGCAATTTCCACTACCGCCTGCGCGTCCGCCGCCTTGGGGGAACCGCTTGCGGCCCCGCTCATATCGTCCATCCGCATCACCTTTTGCATTCGCGCCGTCGCCACCCTAGCAAGTCTATCCGAAAAGAAGAACGGGCACAGGCCGTGTGAAGCCTGCGCCCGTTAACCCTACTCTGCTGCCGCTTTTGCCATCGGATTATTGGGGTGCGTCGTCCAATTGGCATATGGCCGGTCGGTATCCACCGCCTCCATTGTGATGCACTCGGGCACCGGGCAGGCGATCATGCAAAGGTTACAGCCGACGCATTCCGAATCGACCACCTCGAAGTACCGCTTGCCGTCCTTCTCCTTGGTGATCGCCTGATGGGACGTATCCTCGCAGGCGATATGGCAGCGCCCGCAGGAGATGCACAGATCCTGATTAATCCGCGCCTTCAGATCGTGATTGATGTTGAGATACTGCCAGTCGGTGACATTCGGCACGGCCTTGCCAACGAAATCGTCGAGCGTGGCGTAGCCTTGGCTGTCCATCCAGTTGGAGAGCCCGTCGATCATGTCTTCGACGATCTTGAACCCATAGACCATCGCCGCCGTGCAGACCTGAACCGAGCCCGAGCCCAGGGCCATAAACTCCGCCGCGTCCCGCCACGTCGTGATCCCGCCGATACCCGAAATCGGCATCCCGCGCGTGTCCATCGTCCGGGCGATTTCCGCCACCATGTTCAGCGCAATCGGCTTCACCGCCGGGCCGCAGTAGCCGCCGTGGGTGCCCTTGCCGTCAACCACCGGCTCCGGGGCCATTTTGTCGAGATTGACGCTCATGATCGAGTTGATCGTATTGATGAGCGACACCGCATCGGCCCCGCCCGCCTTCGCCGCCCGCGCCGGGCCGAGGATGTTCGAGATATTCGGCGTGAGCTTCACGATCACCGGCATACGGTATATTGCTTGCACCAGCGCGTGACCATTTCGACATATTCGGGCACTTGGCCCACCGCCGCGCCCATGCCGCGTTCGGACATGCCGTGCGGGCAGCCGAAGTTGAGCTCGATGCCATCCGCGCCGGTTTCTTCCACCAGCGGCAGGATGTTTTTCCACGAATCCTCCTGACAGGGCACCATCAGCGATACGATCATGGCGCGGTCGGGCCAATCGCGCTTTACTTCCTTGATTTCCCGTAAGTTAACCGCGAGGGGACGATCGGTAATCAGCTCGATATTATTGAAGCCCATCACCCGCCGGTCGCCATCGTGCCACGCGCCGTAGCGCGAGGTGACGTTCACAACGGGCGGATCTTCCCCCAGCGTCTTCCACACAACGCCGCCCCACCCGGCCTGAAAGGCACGGATCACGTTATAGGCCTTATCCGTCGGCGGGGCCGAGGCCAGCCAGAAGGGGTTCGGCGATTTGATGCCCGCGAAATTGGTGCGCAAGTCAGCCATTACTCTATCCCCCTAAGCCGTCAGCGTCGCGTGGATCGACAGCGCGGCCTGTTTGCCGTCCTCGACCGAGGCCACCGTAAGATCTTGCCCGCCCGCAACGCAGTCGCCGCCCGCCCAGACGTTCGCCAGCGAGGTGCGCCGGTCGGCATCGACCTTGATGCGGCCCTTCTCCAGCACGAGCCCGGGAAATTCCGGTTCGGCATAGGTTTGGCCGATGGCTTTGAAAATTTGATCGGCCGCCAGGGTGAAGGTCTCGCCCGTCCCGGTCACAGCGCCGCCCACAAGCGTGGTGTATTCAAAGGTAATGCCGCTCGCTGCGCCATCGGTCGCCTCAACCTTCACGGGTTTGGCCCAATGTTTGATTTTCACACCATTGGTCTGTGCCCATTCCTGCTCGACCGGGGTCGCCGTCATGGTTTCAACGCCGCGCCGATAGACGAGGGTCACGTCTTCCGCACCGAGGCGCTTGGCTTGGGTCGCGGCATCGATGGCGGTATTGCCGCCGCCGATCACCACCACGCGCCGCCCGATGGGCAGGCGGGTGAGATCCTCGGCTTGGCGCAGTTTGGCGATGAAATCGACGGCATTTTCCACGCCCGGCAAATCCTCGCCCGGCGCATTCAGGGCATTGACCCCGGCGAGGCCAAGGCCGAGGAAAACCGCATCGAAACCTTTTTGCAGATCATCCAGGGAGCCATCGCGCCCGAGTTTCCAGTCGGTAACGACGGTAATGCCGCCGATGGCGAGGATATAGTCGATTTCCTTTTGGGCGAAATCATGGGGCGTTTTATAGGCCGCAATCCCATATTCATTGAGCCCGCCGAGCTTGGCGCGGCCTTCATAGACCGTCACGTCATGGCCGAGGCTGGCGAGCTTATGGGCCGCCGAGAGCCCGGCAGGACCACCGCCGACCACGGCCACGCGCTTGCCCGTATGGGGCGCACGGGTGAAAATCTGCACGTCTTGATCGAACAACCAATCGGTCGCCCGCCGTTGCAGCGCGCCGATTTGCACGGCCTTATCTTCGTAAGTGTTCCGCACGCAGGCCTGCTCGCACAGAATCTCGGTCGGGCAAACGCGGGCGCACATACCGCCCATGATGTTCGCCGACAGAATATCGGTGGCCGAGCCCTTCAGGTTGCCCGTGCCGATTTTCCGAATAAAGCTCGGAATATCGATACTCGTCGGGCAGGCCACAACGCAGGGCGCGTCGTAACAAAACAGGCAGCGATCCGCCTCGACCAGCGCTTGCGCCGGGGTAAGCGGCGGGTGCGCGTCGCCGAAATTCTCCGCAAGAACCCCTGGCGACAGGCGACCTGCGGTAATATCCACCAAATCCTTCATGAACCCCTCCGTCTTCCGCTTCTGCGAAATGACTTCGAACCCTGTTGATGTTTATTGTGATTATTTGAAGGATGCTATTGTTTGACTAAACGGTCAAGCAAAAACTTGACCATTTAGTCAGGATCTAGAAACTTAAGCCGAGGCTGCTTCGACCATTGCATGCAACAGTACATTGCAGCCCGCCGCACAGTCGCTCGCCGTGGCATTTTCCACTTCATTATGGCTAATGCCGTCTTCGCAGGGGATGAAGATCAT
>NZ_LAJY01000221.1 GCF_000963705.1 Elstera litoralis
CCGCTCCATAGAAGAAATCTGCCCGGTTTGAGCATATTTCATTCCATCGGCGACCAATTGGTCGACGCGTTTGCGCGTTTGCTCGATCAAACGTTCGAGTTCCTGCGCTTTTTGGATATTTTCCCGATTCCCTGTCATGGTCTTCTCTTAACGCAGAATGTCTCAAAAGTCCGTAAAAATCGAGATTCTTAAAGGCGCGGTTGGGGGCACAGCCACACTGCCGTATCGTGAAAAACGGCTCCGCCCGCCGGGGCCGGACTAAAATCCGACACGAGCGTATTGATCCCCAGCCCCTCCGGGAAATCGCCATTGCGCCACAGGCCTTCAGCCACCAACAGCGCCGGGTTCATGCCATCGCGCAAGCCCGCTGTGAGTGTAATCGAACCCTGGGCATTCCCCACTGTGACAAGATCACCCTCGGCAATTCCTTGCGCCGCCGCCGTGTTCGGATGGATCAGCAGCTTCGGCGTGCCCTCGCGCACCCGCGACGCGCCGACATCGGAAAAACTACTGTTGAGAAACTGGCGCGCGGGCGGGGCGATCAGCTTGAACGGATGCGTGGCATCGCGCGGCGCGATAATATCCCAATGGTCGGGGAGGCGCGGCAGGCTGGGATCGTCGATCCCGACCGTCGACCAATCGGGGGCGAAATGGAATTTTTTGTCCGGCGTGGCAAAGCCGCTACCGAACCGGCCTTCGTCCGAGGTGGGGGTGCAATCGACCCAGCGCTGCGCTTCGAAACTTTCAAGATCGGGGTAGCCCGAGGCAATCAGCGTCTGGTCCAGCATCTCGCGCGCGGTCAGATCGAACCCCGGCTTATCGCCGACGCCCAAGCGCTGCCCAAGCGCATTGATAACATCATGGTTGGACCGGCACTCGCCCGGCGGATCGATCAGCCGCATCCCCACCTGCAAATGCCCGTGGCCGCCGGCGGTATAAAGATCGTCATGCTCGACGAACATGGTGGCGGGCAGCACGATATCGGCCATCAGGGCGGTGTCGGTCATGAACTGCTCATGCACGACCGTGAACAGATCCTCGCGGGCGAAACCCTGTGCTACCAGCGCGCTATTCGGGGCCACCACCATCGGATTGGTGTTCTGGATCAGCAGGGCCATCACTGGCGGGCCGTTCTGCAGTTCCGAGCGGTCGCCGGTTAAATGCCCCGTGAGCGCCGCGCCGATCCGGCTCATATCCATAACGCGCACATCGGGGCGGCGCATTGGGGTTCCGTCGATCAGGCGTTTGTCGAGCTTATAGAGCGTGCCGCCGTAGGACCAAAACGCCCCGCCGCCCGGCACTTGCCACGCGCCTGTGACCGCCGGAAGGCAGGTGACCGCGTGGACGTTCAGAGTGCCGTTGCGCACGCGGCTAAAACCATACCCCAGCATCAGATAGGTCTTTTGCGTGCCGGTATAGAGGGCGGCGAAATCTTCGATCTGCTGCACCGTGAGCCCGGTGATGGCGGCGGCCCATTCCGGCGTTTTTCGTCGCCACCTGGGCTTCCAGCGCCGCATAATCCTTCGTCTGCGCTTCCATATAGGCGCGGTCGGCCCGCCCGTCGCGGAAGGCGATATGCATCACCGCGCAGGCGAGCGCGCCATCGGTGCCTGGCAGGAGCGGCAAATGGACGTCGGCGAGATCGGCGGTGGGCGAGCGGTAGGGGTCGATCACGACGATCTTCGCGCCATTCTGCTTGCGCGCCTTGCTCATCAAGCCGGCGATATGGACGTGCGTCGTCACGGGATTGCCGCCCCAAATGACAATCACCTCGCTTTGCAGCATCTCCTGCGGCTGCGTGCCGCGCTCGAACCCGGTGCCCGCCACCCAGCCGGAGCGGGCGAGCGCGGTGCAGATCGTGCGCTTTTGATCGGAATAGCCGAGGGCGTGGCGCAGGCGATGAATGCCGTCGCGCTGCACTTGGCCCATCGTGCCCGCGTAATAATAGGGCCATATCGCTTCCGCCCCGTGAGTGGCGGCGATGGTTTTGAAGCGCGCGGCGATTTCATCCAGCGCCGCATCCCAGGAAATCGGGGTAAACTGGCCACTGCCTTTCGGCCCACTACGGCGCAGGGGCTGCATCAGCCGGTCGGGGTGATGCACCCGGTCGGCATAGCGCCCAACTTTCGCGCAGAGCACGCCTGCCGTGTAGGCATTGTCCGACGCACCGCGAAACCGGCCAACGCGGTTATCGGGCAAAATTTCTACCTCCAGCGCGCAAGTCGCCGGGCAATCGTGCGGGCAGGCGGAGGATTTGAACGTGGAAGCGGCAGGCTTGGCGGCGGTATCGAGCGGCATCATCGGGTCCATAACGGCAGCGGCGGCAATCCCCCTAGCTGACCAGAAGGTCAACCCCAGGTAAAGCCCGAAAGCGCCGCCTGCCTATTTATAGACCAGGCTCCTGCCGCCCCTGACCCGAGGGCGCGCCCGCTAGAAACGGGTTCGGCCCGCGCGGACGGGCAAACCCCGCCTGCCAAACGATCCACCCGAAAATCCCGAAAATCCCCGGCACGGTCAGCCACGGCCAGAAGGAGAGAATCCCCGGCTCCTCCGCGACGGGGGGCGACCACCGGCGGGGCCGTGATCGTGCGCGTCACGGTGACTTCCTCTTGCGGCACCGCCATCGGGTTTGCCGGGGTGCGCTGCGACACCGGCGGGCGATTGCTAATGCCGGGCGGGAGAATCTGTGCGTTGGCCTGAGGAGCGGCGGGCAAAGGGGGGCCACCCGCGACGGGGTGCCGCCGGTGACAGACGGGGCCGACATCGATCCGCCACGCTGGCCGTAGCCGGTAATCACCTCCTGCGAGCCGCCGAGGGCTTGCCCGGCAGAGACCGAGGCTTGCGGCACGGCGGCTACTTTCGGCGGCGGGGCGGCGGCGGCTGCTGCCGCCTGCTGTTGGCGCTTCTGGGCGCTTTCCAGACTGAGCGGATTGCTGAATTTGGTATCGCGCGTTTGCCGGAGCGCATTCAGCGTTGTCGCATCCAGCTTGCCGGTGACGGGCAGCTTCGCCTGCGCTTGGAATTTTTGCAGCCCCTCGACCGTTTGCGGCGTCATCTCGCCGGTCGGGCGGCGGGCGAAATGGCCCATCAGCATCAAAATCTTCTGCGCCTCCTCCACCTCATCCTTGCTTTGCGCCTGGGCGGGCAGCGGCAGAACGAGCGGGAGCAGCAGCAGAACAGCCGCAACAATCGGGGCAATAAAAGAGGTCATGGGCTTTAACATAGGGTCTTTATCGGTGAAAATCGTAGGGCAGTGCAAGAGGATGCTGCCGAAGGCTAACCCGACAAAATGTCAGAAGCAGGGCAGGGGCTTACGCCCCCGCCATCACCTCAAGATAGCGCGTCACCGTCGGCACCAACCCGTGAACCAGCGTGTCGGCGATAATCGCGTGGCCGATGGAAACCTCGTCGGGCTTCAAGCGGGCAAGGCACGCGGGCAGATTGACCGTATCGAGATCATGCCCGGCGTGAACGCGCAAACCTAAGGAACGCGCGTAGTCGCCAGCGCGGCCCAGTTCTTCCAGCAGCGCATCACCCGAAGGCTTGCCGAAAGCCTGAGCGAAAGCGCCGGTGTAAAATTCCACCGCATCGGCCCCGGCGCGGGCGGCGTAAGCGACCGAGGTTTCCGTCGCGTCGCAGAAGACCGAGACGCGCAGCTTGCCGTTGAAGAAGCGGACGGCAGCGGCCAAGCCATCGTGATCGTCATAGGCGCGCCAGCCGCGCGACGAGGTGACTTCCCCCGGCATGACGGGAACGACGGTGAATTGATGCGCGCCAACCTCATAGGCGCAGCGCATCAGTTCCGGGCGCAAATCGCCTTCGACGTTGAGTTCCACGGTACCGCTGGCCACCTCCGGCAGACCGGCGAAGGCGATGACATCCTCGAGCGTCGCGTGGCGGGCGTCGGCGCGCGGGTGCAGGGTGAGCCCCTGGGCTCCGGCGGCGATACAAGCACGGGCGGCCTCAAGCGGATCGGGACTATTGCCACCGCGCGAGTTTCGCAGCAGGCATACCTTATTCAGATTAACGCTCAACCGGGTCATCGCCGCATTCCTTCTTCTGAACGACAGCGCAAGAACCGGGCTGCCCGCTGGTGCCGCGCATGATGGGATCAGCGCGCCTGAGAACCAAGAGGATGTTGAGCATGACTGACGTGCTGGAAGCCGCCCTGCCGATGCTCGCAACCGAGGGCGTGGCGCGCTTGGGCACGCTGCTGAGCCCGGAGGACTGCCGGGCGCTGCAAGCGGTCTACGACGAACCCGCGCGCTTTCGCAGCCGTGTTGTGATGGCGCGGCACGGGTTCGGCCAGGGCGAGTATCAATATTTCGCCTACCCTTTGCCCGACCCGGTGCAGGCGTTGCGGGCACGGCTGTATGAAAGACTGGTTCCTATCGCCAACCGATGGGCGGAGGCTTTGGGGCAAGCGCGGCGCTTCCCGGCCAGCCTCGCCGCTTTCACCGCAGAGTGCCACGCGGCGGGGCAAATGCGCCCGACGCCACTGCTGCTGCGCTACCGGGCGGGGGATTATAATTGCCTGCATCAGGATTTGTACGGAGAGCAGGTGTTCCCGATCCAAGTGGTCGTCGCCCTCTCCGATCCCGCCGACTACGACGGCGGGGCCTTCGTGCTGGTCGAACAGCGCCCGCGCCGCCAGTCGCGCGCCGAGGCGCTCAGCCTCGCGCAAGGGGAGGCGCTGGCCTTTGCCGTGCGCGAGCGGCCCGTTCAGGGCACACGCGGTGTGTATCGGGTGCAAATGAAGCACGGCGTCGGCACGGTCACGCGCGGCGCGCGCCTGACCCTGGGGTTAATCTTCCACGATGCCCAATGAGGGAAACTGCGCGTCGACCCAGGCCGGAATATCGCGAATATCGGCAAGGCGCACGTAGCGGGCATGCCCCAGCGGCTCCGGCGCGTTCTCGTGCGCCCAAGTGAGATGATAGGGGATATGGACGCCCCAGCCGCCGATCTCCAAAATCGGGATCACGTCCGAGCGTAAGGAATTGCCGATCATCACAAACTGCTCGGGCGGAATGCTGTGGCGGGCGAGCAGGCGGGAATAGGTGCCCGTATCCTTTTCGCTGACGATTTCCACCGCCGAGAACAGATCGGCGAGGCCCGAGCGCGCCACCTTATCTTCCTGATGGAACAGATCGCCCTTGGTAATCAGCATCAGCGGAAACCGGCCCGCCACCTGCTCCAGCACGTCGGCCACCCCGTCGAGCAGCGTCACCGGATGGGCCATCATCTCCTTGCCCAAATCGAGCAAGGCTTGCAGCACCATCGCCGGAACCGCGCCATCGGTGACTTCAATCGCCGTTTCGATCATCGAGAGCGTATAGCCCTTCACCCCATAGCCGAAGACGCCCAAATTGCGGCGCTCGGTCCGGGTCAGGCGCTCGCGCAAGGCCCCCGGCTCGGCATAGGGGGCGAGCAACTGGGTGAAAGCCTCTTCGGTCAGGGCGAAGAAGCTTTCGTTGTGCCACAGGGTATCGTCGGCATCGAAGGCTAGGAAGGGTAGATCGCGCATCATCAGAAGAAGGTCTTCGCCAGATCGAGAGTGGAGCGGTGATTGATATCGTCGAAATGCGTCGCGAGCCACGCCTCGGCCCGCGCCCGTCCGATCTCGAACAAATGCTCCAGAAACGCCGGTTCGGACGATAATTTGCTCGACGCCCCGAAGGAGGCCAACTCCTGTTCGGCTTCGATCATATGCATATTGAGCTGCTTATATTGTTCCGGCGACAGGTGCCCGCCGTCGATCAGCCGCGAGACGAAGTGGATGGCGCGCATCTCCCGCATTAGGGAGGAGTTGAAGCTGATCTCCCCCACCCGGTCGAGAATATCGCGGCCCGTCGTCGGCACCTCGTCGCGGTGCATCGGATTAATCTGCACCAGCAGCACATCGGAACTATCGCAGCCGTAAATCAGCGGAAAAATGGCGGGATTGCCCATATAGCCGCCATCCCAATAGGCCTCGCCCTCAACCTCTACCGCCTGAAACATAAAGGGCAGGCAGGCCGAGGCCATCAGCACTTCGGCGGTCAGGTCGTGCTTTTCAAATACACGGACTTTGCCACTGCGCACATTGGTGGCGCAGATATAGAGCTTAATGCCGCCAACCGTCCGCAGCCGCTCGAAATCCACAGTCGATTTAATCAGATCTTCCAGCGGGTTCTTATTCAGCGGGTTCCACTGATAGGGCGAAAACAGCCGCGTCATCAGATCGAACCAGAAGAAGCCGGGCGAATCGGTCACGCGCCAGCCACCGCGCAACCGCTCCCACGGCGAGCGCTGCAAGGGGCTGTAACGCCCCTGCTCGCCGATCTTGGTCCAGAAGCGCCGCAAGGCCCGGCGGGCACCGTCACGCCCGTCTTCGGCGAACCCATCGGCCAGCACCGTGGCGTTCATCGCGCCCGCCGACGTGCCGACGATGCCTTCGATTTCAAGCCGCTCGTCTTCGAGCAAGCGATCACACACCCCCCAGGTAAAGGCCCCGTGGGAGCCCCCGCCTTGAAGCGCCAGATTGATGATTTTATGCGCAGCCATAAGAGGAGTGTACCCGAGCGATTGCGCCGGGCAACCCCTTCCCCACGCGGGGGCACATTTGGATCAATATTAGGGATTCCGGTGCAAGCGTCTGGCAAAAGCTGGCTTGTGGGATTATCTTCATCTAAAGGGTGAGGAAAATAGGACCGCCGACGTGCAAAAAATGAGCAAGCGCCTCTGGGATATTGGGCGGATGGCCTGGGACCGCCTGATCCTAACGGGCGCTCCGCCAACCCCCGAAAATTATGCCCTGTGGTATCATGCCACCGGCGGCACGGTCGCAGGGCTGCCCGAGGCGATGGCCGAATTGGCCTCGGCTGGCATGCTGGGCCAAACGGCGGCGCTGGAGCAGATGCAAACGCGCTTCTTCCCTGAGGGAATCAAGCCGACGCCCACCGCGCCGGAGGCACCGCCCGAGCCCGCCCCCGAGGCGAAACCCACCGAGGCCCGGCCCTCCAACCTCTCGATCGTCTATCGGGTCTCTGAAGACGCGGGCGATATTATGGATGCTGCGGCGCAGGTTCTCTCCCAGGCCGACCGCGCCCATTCCGATTATGCCGAAACCCTGGCCGGACTTCAGCCGACGCGGATCGACACGCCGACGAGCCTGAAAACCGCCATTCGCCTGCTGACCGAGGAAACCGATAAGGTCATCAGCGAAAATACCGGCCTGCGCGCCCAGTTGGAGGGGCTGTCGGACCGCATGCGGGCGCTGCGCGAGGAACTGACGGCGACGCAATCGGAACTCGGGCGCACTCAGGCCAATCTGTCGGAAGCGCGGATTGCCGCCGATACCGACGCGCTGACCAATCTGCCGAACCGCCGCCGCTTCGAGCAGGATTTGAGCGCGCTCATCCGCAGCGCCAATGGAAAATTCTGCCTCGTGCTGGCCGACATCGATTTCTTCAAGAACTTCAACGATCAGCATGGTCACGTTATGGGCGACCAAGTGTTGCGCCTCGTCGCCCAGGGCCTTGCCCGCCGGGTGGAGAAACTCGGGCGCGCCTACCGCTTCGGCGGCGAAGAATTCGCCCTGCTTATCCGCGACATCGAGTTGCCAAAGGTGTTCGACCTCTGCGAGGCCATTCGGCGCGATGTTGCCACGCGGGAAGTCGTTAACCGCACCACCGCGCAGCCGCTGGGCCGCATTACGCTTTCGGCGGGGCTCACGGCAGCGGTAGCAGGCGAAACCGGCGACTCGATTATCGGGCGGGCCGACCGTGCCCTCTATGCCGCCAAGAACCAGGGCCGGAACCGCGTCATCGTCGATCCGCCGCTGGCGTAACACCCTGTTCATCCTTTCACGGCTATCATTGTCGGCTGGAATAAGGAAGGTACGGGTCCGATGAGTGAGCAAGCCGAACGGCAAACCATTGCGTTTTTATCGAACCAGACGCTCACCCCCGTTCAAAAAATGCTGGCCGACCGGCTGGAACAGCAAGGGTATCGCTGCGTTTGGCTCGTGCCGGGCCGCCGTTGGGACCGCTGGCTTGCCGAGCACGGCGTGCCGGACACGCACCGCCTCGCCCTTCACGCGCTGACCGAAAGCTCGAAACAGCTTTCCCTCGCCTCGGCCAAGCGCATCGCTAGGCAGTGGGAGCAGGAAAACCGCCCGCCCATCGCCGCCCTCCTGCGCATGGACCGGCTGATGCGCGACCGCCCGGCACAGCGCGGTTGGCAAATTCTCGCCGCCTATGGGCAGGCCATCGAAAAATTCCTGAAAGAGCAGAATGTTGTCGCCTGCTTCGGCGAGCAAACCTGGGCGTGGGAAATGCTCACCGCCCTCATCGCCCGCCAGCAGGGGCGCGGCTGCTATTTCTACAGTACAGTGCGCATCCCCTCGGAACGCTGGGGCCTGTTCGAACCGATTACCCATCAGCTGATTCATTGGCGCACCGCCGGGGAGGCGGATCGCGCCTGGGCCGATGGGTTTCTGCCGGCGTGGCGCGCCCGCCCGGTCAAACCCTTCTACGCCGCAAGCCACCCATCCGCCTTAACGTTCCGGCGGTATTGGTGGGACGAGCTAAGCCGACGGTTCGGCCCCAACTCGGATGCCCGCAGCGATATTACCGTGCGCCCGCCGCTCGCGGCCCTGAAGGATCGGCTGCGTCTCGCCTGGAACGCCGCCCGCCTGCGGCTGTTTTCGCCGTTCGAGCCCGCCCCGGCGGAAGGGCGGTTCGTGCTGTTCTGCCTGCATCACGCGCCCGAAGCCTCCATTGATGTGTTCGGCGCGCCTCATTCCGATCAAGCGCATCTGCTGCGGCGCCTGTCGCGGTTGCTGCCCGCCACCCACGAACTTTGGGTGAAGGAGCATCCCGATTGGCTCGGCGACCGCTCCCCCGCCTGGCTGCGCGCTATTGCCGCCCTACCGAACGTTCGCCTGATCGATCCCGCCGCGAGCACCTTCGCCCTGCTGCAACGCGCCGATCTCGTGGTGAGCATCACCGGCACTGTGGGATACGAAGCCGCACTGATGGGCCGCCCGGCGGTAGGCCTCGCGCCCCTGTTCTTCGATCCGCTCATGCGGGTCTCGGCGGCGGATTTTCCCGACCCGCTGCTCTGGCCCATGACCAGACTGTTAACACCGCCGACCGAGGCCGCCGCGCAGCGCCATGAGGCGGAATGCCGCGATTTCCTCGCCCGCCTGCACGCCAATAGTTTCGACGGCTTCCCGGATCGCCTCGCGCGACAAACCCAAGAAGGCCGCGAAAATGCAGCGGATATCGATACGATCGCTTTGGGATTACAGGCATTTTTGCAGTCCGCCCATCCCCGCGCCTAACCTTCCGCAAGGGAGAGCCGTCATACGCCCAGCGCATGCCGGCCCACGCACGTTATGCGAGTCGCGCGGGGCATCCATTCGTTTTTGAAGCAGAGTTCGCTCGAAAACATGAAGAATTTTAACTAACTGTTAGCGAGCAGCCGTTAAGGTGAGTTAATGAAATAGAGCGGGCTGGCAGAAGGCCGCTCGCCACGGGATAGAGCGGCGTAAAGCCGGATGGAGTTAAAGATGAGCGCAGTCACACCAGCCCTTGGGTCGATCGAGAAGTACATCGGTGCTGCCGAAGCCGCAGTGAGCAAGGGTCTTGGGGCGCTGCCGACGACGACGGCACCGGCAAATTCAGCCGAAGCGACGACGGTTAAAGCCCAAGCTTTGGCGATTACCGATACCGTCTCTTTGGCAGATCGCGCCGACTCATATCTTGCGACCTACGGCTCCGATGCGCGCTTCAAAGGCATCGTCCAGGGTATTAAGACCAATCTGGATGCGAAGACCTTAAACACGATCGGTGCTGGCGCGGCACTCTATACGCAAACCGACCCAGTTATTCAGCAGCAGTCGGCTAAGCTCGAAAACGGGACGACCCGCAATACGGAAACGACGATTGCCGCCCGTACGATTGAGCAGGTTGCCGCCAAAAATAATAAGGGCATCGGCCTTCAGCGCAGCTTCTCCGAAACCATCATTCGCGAAAGCGGCGGCTTTACGAAAACCGGTCAGGCTCTCGCCAGTACAGTGCGTCAAGAAACCACGACAGCAACCCTCGCGGCCGATGCCACAAAAGGCACGCTGACGCAAACTTTCGATATTCAGGCGGTCATCACCTCCTCTGCCAACGGCAATACGGTCTACGAGCAACGCAACCGCGTGATTGTGTATAGCCTGACCAAAGCCGGTGATTATCAGAAGTCCCTGAAGGAAGTTCTGACGTCGATCACCAAAGACGCCAATGGCTCGGTTCTGGCCACGGCCCAAACGCAGTCGACGGAAACCTCGGTGGTGAATGCCACGAATGGCACGCTGAAGATCAGCCGGGTCGATGAGAGCGTGAACGCCAGCAATACCAACGATCAAACTCTCGTCGTCGCGCGCCGGACCGGAACCTCGATCACGGCCGTCGATACCAGCGGCGGTAAAGCACCGACCATTGGGGCCGTGACGGTCACCGAAACGGCGAAATCCTCGTCGATCCTGAGCCGGAACGATGGCACGGTCGATACCAGCTCGACGTCGGACCGAACCTCCACCTTCAAGGGTGTCGGCAAGACGGTAACGAGCGCCAGCACCAATGTCGCTTCTCAGGCAACTTGGCTTAAGTCCGATGGGTCGCTGGGCGGTGGTTCGACCGAACGCGCGGCTAGCTTCACGCTGACCCCCGCTCCCGCAGCAACGCCTGCTCCTGCCGTTCTGAAACAGTCCACGACCACGGTTGCCGTTGCCAATATTGGCGTGCGCACCAACGGTATCATCGATGCCCAGGCCTATAACGTGGGGCTAAAGACCGCGACTTCGCGCGGCAAGCTCTCCGCCCCGGTTTTCTCGGGAACCGGAAACACGGTTCAAGATCAAATCGCCGCAGGCACGCAGAATGCCGCCGCTGGCCGCGCCACTGGCCCGAGTTATCAGTTGTCTAACGGTGTTCTGACGGTCAAAGCGGCAACCGAGCGGACCAACTCGCCGCAGGTCTCGCTGGATATCGTAAACCGCAAACTGCAATCGACGGGCCGTGTTACAACGGCAGGCGCGACGGTGGACGGTATTGTCGGCCTTCTCGCAGCCTTCAATACTAAAGGCACCACACCGCTTTCGGTTACCCGCGATCAGAATGACGTTCTGACCGCCGTGGAAAGTAACCCGACGAACACGAAGACGGCACAGCGGGCCGTTCAAGCCTATCAGGGTCAATTTGCCCTGGGCACGGCCACCAAGGGCGTCCGCGCTTTCACGCCCGTGACGAGCATCGTTAAGCTGGCGTAAGCCTTACCCCTTATGGGGGAAGAAACGAGCCCGTTCGCTTTCCGGAGCGAACGGGTTTCTTTTTGTCGCCGGTGCGCTCTTCTCCTACCCTGGCGGACTGAGTAGAGTGGTCGCATGCGTATTCTACACGTCGCCAAATTTTACCCGCCCGCCTTTGGCGGTATGGAAACCGTCGTCGCTAGCATGGCCGAAGGCGTTGGCGCTTTAGGGCACGAGGTTGTCGTGCTTGCCCATGCGGAAGACGGCGATACCCAGCCGCACCATCCCGCCCCCGGCGTAACCGTCCTGCGCGCACCCTATCGGTTTGCCCTCGGCACTCTCGCCTTTTCCGCCGCCTATCTGCGCCTCTATCGTGAGTGGCGAAACTGGGCTGATGTGGTGCACGTCCACGCCCCCTTCCCCATTGCCGATCTGCTGATCGCGCTGTGGCCGCCGAAAGCCCCGGTGATCGTGACCTGGCATAGCGATGTTGTGCGCCAGAAGCTGTTGAAATACGCGGTTGCACCTTTGGCGCATGCGCTGTGTCGGCGGGCGGCGGCGATTCATTGTTCGGCTGAGTTCATTCGGCGGGATTCGCGCTTTCTGCCCCGCTATCGCGCAAAAACCACCGTTATTCCGTTCGGACGGGCAGTCGATGCCTTTACAGCCGCCACGCTGGATGAGGAGGCTAAAACGCTAACGCGCGCGGCGCGCGGCGGGCGATTCGCCCTCGCGGTTGGACGATTGGTTTATTACAAAGGTTTTGATGTTTTGATTCGCGCTATGACGGATCTTCCCGAACTGCGCCTTGCGATTATTGGCGATGGCCCCTTGCGCGCCGACCTGGAGGCGCTTATCGCCAGCCTTGGTTTGGCCGACCGGGTGATGCTGCTCGGCGGGCTTCCCGAGAGCGACCTCGCCGCCCATTACGCCGCAGCCGATGTTTTTATTCTACCCTCAACCCACCGCTCGGAAACCTTTGCCCTGGTCCAGGTCGAGGCGATGGCGGCGGGCCTGCCGGTTATCAATACCAGCCTGCCCACCGGCGTGCCCGATGTTAGCCTCGACGGGATAACCGGGCTCACCGTTCCCCCTGGGGAGGGTGCCGCCCTGACGCAGGCCTTGCGGATTCTGTGGCATGATCCGGCCCTGCGCGCACGCTTCGGCGCGGCGGGGCGCGTACGCGCGCTGACCGTCTTCAGCCAATCCGCCGCCGCCGAGAAGTTCGTTAAGCTTTACGAAGCTGTGCAGTAATCCTGCGGCCGGTCCGGTCCAGTCGATGAATCAGGACCCCCATGATAAAGAGCGATGTAATTAGGTAAAGCCCCTGGGCTGAAAAAATATAACTGGCGACCGGCATGAGAAACAGCATGATCGACATATAAGCCGTTAAAGGAAACCAAGCCACCGGGTGCCGAAACGTCGCACGCCAGAGAAGTGATAACACAAATCCAAAAACAATCATGAATACGGGACCACCCCAACCAAAATCGATAAATAGCGGAACAAAAAAAAGTTGCATAAACACCGGCGCGGATATCGAGATTATTGATAAAATTATTGATATTTGGATCCCCCAAAATCAGCGCAAAAAACTTATAAATATGAAAAAAATTATAAGCGCCCCATGTATGTTCTGACGGCAGGCGATCAAAAATGTATAAATACTCATACCCCGAATGAACGTAATACTGCGTAAAATGAACAATTAGACTCATGATTGAAGTTGATATTCCTTTATTATCAACCAAATATGATAAAGCAAAATCATTGGGCGGAACCGTAAAGGCATATCCGGAATTCTGACTTGATGTATAAAAATCCATTCCCATCGCCTCAACGACG